>JAHADO010000083.1 GCA_018375265.1 Campylobacter concisus
CTAAATTTTCTATCACAAAACCGCTAAATGAGCTAATCATGCGAGCTACAAACCTCTCAAGTGGCGATGGTGATCTAACAAGAAAACTAGAAGTTGTAGGCAAAGATGAGATAGCAAAAGCAAGCGAAGCCATAAATAAATTTATAGAAAAAGTAAGAGTTTTAATCTCGGAGGCAAAAGATATCTCAAATGAAAACAGCTCCATCGCAAACGAGCTTAGCTCAACCTCTGTCCAAACTGGTCGTGGGGTAGAAAACTCAAGCAAGATAGTTCAGAGCGCTGGGAAGGATTGCGCTGAGATACAATCATATATGAAAGATTCAATCGAAGTTGCAAAAGGTGGCAAAGATGATCTTCAAAAGGCGCTAACCTACGTTGATGAGACCTTAAATACTATCTCAAATTTATCTTCAGAGATCGCTCAGACATCTGATATTGAGAACCAAATGGCTGGCAAGATCGAGCAGCTTAGCCGTGACGCTGAGCAGGTTAAATCAGTCCTTGTGGTTATAAATGACATTGCCGATCAGACAAATTTACTAGCTCTTAACGCAGCCATTGAAGCGGCACGTGCAGGCGAGCATGGACGTGGCTTTGCAGTCGTTGCCGATGAGGTTAGAAAGCTAGCTGAGCGCACTCAAAAGAGCCTAACAGAGATAAACGCAACTATCAACGTCATCGTTCAAGCGATAAATGAAAGCAGCGAGCAAATGAGCATCAACTCTAAGCAAATAAGCGAGCTAACAGGCGTGGCAAACAACGCGCAAAATACCATAAGAGATATGAGCGATATCATGAGATCAGCCATAGGACTATCTGATAAAACTATCGAAGACTATATAAAGACTGGCAAGGATATTGACGATATAGTAAAAAGCATGGAGGGCATAAGTCAAATTTCATCTCAAAGCACAAGAAGCGTAGAAGAGATAGCTTCAGCTGCTGAGCATCTAAACAAGATGACAGATACGCTAAATGCAAAACTTGGCGAATTTAGAACTTGATTTATGTGGTAAATTTTAAATTTAAAGGCAATTAGTGGCTCAAAAACTGGTCTTAATAGGGGCTTCTACAGGAGGCCCAGGTCATATAAAAAAACTATTAAAAGATATAAATTTAAATGGTGCGATGGTCGTCATCGCTCAGCATATGAACAAGATGTTTATAAACTCATTTGTCACGCAAATGGGCAGGGAGTGCAACATAAATGTTGAAATTCTAAGCGAAAAGACAAATTTAAGAGAAAATATCGTCTATATCTGTGATCAAAATTTTGAAATTTCAGCGACTTTGCCAGTTAGCGCAAAGCCACAACCTGAGATAAAAACGATATACACGCCAAATGTCGATGTGCTTTTTAACTCAGGCACGCAGATCGCCAAAAATGTAAATTTACTAGCGATCTTACTAACTGGCATCGGAGATGATGGTGCAGCTGGACTTGATAAGCTCTACAAAGCTGGCGCAAAATGCATAGCTGAAAACGAAGAGAGCGCGATAGTTTATGGTATGCCAAAGCGCGCTAAGGAGCTAAATCAAAATTTAAAATCGTTAAATTTAATGATGATAAGAAAAGAGCTTGAGGAGTTTTTAAATGCTTTTTAACAAAGTGGATAAACAAAGCGAAGTTTTAGAGGCAAAAGCACCAAGCGACATGGATGGATTTAACGAATTTATGAGCACTATAAAGACGCTTTGTGGGGTCGATCTGGAGCCAAAGAGGGACATCACTCTGCAAAGAGTTAGTATATTTGCCAAAAATCGCCAGATAAAAAGCTTTAAAGATCTAGTTTCGATGATAAGATTTGACACGCTACTCAGGCAAGATCTTTTAAATTTAGTCACCGTAAATGAGACATATTTTTATAGAGAGCTAGCTCAGCTAAAAGACGTGATCTACTACGCAAAAGAGCTTGGGGAGGCTAGAATTTTATGTGCGCCTTGCTCGAGCGGCGATGAGGTCTATTCGCTTGCTATGCTTGCTTATGAATTTGGCCTTAAACAAAGTGATATCCAGCTAACTGGCATCGACATAAACTCAGAAGCTATACAAGCTTGTAGCGTCGGAAGCTATGGCGAGAGGAGCTTACATAGACTAAGCGAGTTTCAAAAGGAGAGATTTTTTACAAAAAAAGATGACAAATTTTTCATCAAAAAGGAAATTTTGCCAAAGTGTGAGTTTAAAATTTTAAATGTCTTTGACGATGCGATGTTTAATCTTGGTAAATTTGACATCGTCCTTTCAAGAAATATGATGATATATTTTGACGATACATTTAGACTAAAATGCGTCGAAAGGCTGCACAAGCTACTTAAACCAGAGGGCAGGCTCTACGCAGGACACGCTGATCTTGTGCCATACACTCCGCTTTACACAAAGCGTTTTTCAAACGGAGCTACATATTACGAGCGTGCTTAAGGGTTAAATTTAACCCAGGCCGCTTTGCCCTTAGCAAGTTTTTATCAATTTTTGGCTAAAATCCCACAAGCTAAATTTAAGGATAAAAATGAAAGACAATCTACTTGAATTAACTCAAGATATCGCTTCAGTTGATATCGAAGATTCTATAAAAAATAGCTATCTTGACTACTCTATGAGCGTCATCGTCGGACGTGCTTTGCCTGACGCTAGAGACGGACTAAAGCCAGTTCATAGAAGAATTTTATACGCTATGGATAACCTCGGCGTTGGCAGCAGAAGTGCCTATATGAAGTCAGCTCGTATCGTCGGTGAAGTCATCGGTAAGTACCACCCACACGGCGACATAGCGGTTTATGACGCACTTGTTCGTATGGCTCAGAAATTTTCTATGCGTTATCCAGTCGTTGATGGACAAGGAAACTTTGGCTCGATTGATGGCGACAGCGCAGCTGCGATGCGTTATACCGAAGCTAGAATGACTATGCTTACTGAAGAGCTTTTAAAAGATATCGACAAAGACACGGTTGATTTTGTACCAAACTACGACGATAGAGAGGTTGAGCCAGATGTTTTGCCTAGCCGTGTGCCAAATTTATTATTAAACGGCTCAAGCGGTATTGCGGTCGGTATGGCGACAAATATCCCACCACACAGCCTTGATGAGCTAATAGACGGTCTTTTACTACTTCTTGAAAACAAAGAGGCGACACTTGAAGAGGTGATGGAATTTATAAAAGGTCCAGACTTCCCAACTGGCGGTATCATCTTTGGTAAAAAAGGCATCATAGAGGCCTACCGCACAGGTCGTGGCAGGGTCAAACTAAGAGCCAAAACTCACATAGAAAAAAAACCGAACAAAGATGTCATAGTAATCGACGAGCTACCATATCAAACAAACAAAGCAAGACTTATCGAGCAGATCGCTGAGCTTGTAAAAGATAAGCAGATAGAGGGCATCAGCGAGGTTAGAGATGAGTCTGATAAAGACGGCATCCGTGTAGTCATCGAGCTAAAACGCGACGCGATGAGCGATATCGTGCTAAATAATCTCTTTAAATCAACCACGATGGAGAGCACTTTTGGCGTTATTATGCTTGCTATCAATAACAAAGAGCCAAAGGTATTTAACCTTATCGAGCTACTTAAGCTATTTTTAAATCACAGAAAAACCGTTATCATTAGAAGGACGATATTTGAGCTTGAAAAAGCGCGCGCAAGAGCCCACATCTTAGAGGGTCTAAAGATCGCGCTTGATAACATCGACGAGGTGATCGAGCTTATTAGAAATAGTGCTGATACAGCGGTTGCTAGAGAAGGCTTGATGAGTAAATTTAACCTCTCAGAGCTTCAAGCAAACGCTATCCTTGATATGCGTCTAAGCAAACTTACAGGCCTAGAGAGAGAAAAACTAGAGGCCGAGCTAGCTGAGCTTATGGCTGAGATCGCAAGACTTGATGAAATTTTAAAGAGCGAGACATTGCTTGAAAATTTGATCAAAGAAGAGCTTCTTGAGATAAAAAATAAATTTAAAGTGCCAAGAGTGACTGAGATCGTTGATGACTACGATGATATCGACATCGAAGACCTCATACCAAATGAAAATATGGTCGTAACCATAACTCACCGCGGCTACATCAAGCGTGTGCCAAGCAAGCAGTACGAGAAGCAAAAACGCGGTGGCAAAGGCAAAGTAGCGGTCACGACATACGATGATGACTTCATAGAGAGCTTCTTTACTTCAAATACTCACGATACGCTTATGTTTGTGACTGACCGCGGACAGCTCTACTGGCTAAAAGTCTATAAGATCCCAGAGGGAAGCCGCACAGCAAAAGGCAAAGCAGTTGTAAATTTGATCCAGTTGCAGCCTGATGAGAAGATCAAAGCGATCATCCCAACGACTGACTTTGACGAAAGTAAATCTCTGGCATTCTTCACTAAAAACGGCATCGTAAAACGCACAAATTTAAGTGAGTTTAAAAACATCCGCTCAGTTGGCGTAAGAGCGATAAGCCTTGATGAGAACGACGAGCTAGTAACTGCACTCATCGCTCAAACATACGATGATATGCCAGTAACTGACCCTGAAAATGAGCTAAGCGTAGAGACAGAGGTGCTTGAAGTTGAAGAGCTTCAAAACGAGATCGACGAAGATAATGTAAATGCCGAAGAGGACGCAAACTCAGGCGATGAGACAATGCTGTTTGTCGTTACTAAAAAGGGTATGTGCCTTAAATTTAAGATCAGCAAGGTTCGCCAAATGGGTAGAACTGCACGCGGCGTAACTGGTATTAAATTTAAAGAGCCAGGCGATGAGGTCGTAGGCGCAGCAGTCATCGAAAGCAATGATCAAGAAATTTTAAGCATATCTCAAAAAGGTATCGGCAAGCGCACAACAGCTGATGAGTACCGCTTGACAAACCGCGGCGGCAAAGGCGTCATCTGCATGAAGCTAACAAGCAGAACGGGCGATCTAGTGGGCGTTGTGATGGTTGATGAAGAGCAAGACCTCATGGCTCTAACATCAAGTGGCAAGATGATAAGAGTCGATATGCAAAGCATCCGCAAAGCAGGACGTAACACAAGTGGCGTGATCGTCGTAAATGTAGATGGCGATGATGTCGTAAGTATCGCAAGATGCCCTAAGGCAGATGATGGCGAAGATGAGGAAGAAGCACCAAGCGAAGATATGGGGCTTTTGGAATAAATTTTGCTATTAAATTTTAAATAAAAGCATAAAAAAGGTTGTTTATGAAGGTTAAAATTTTATCTTTTGCTTTGATGATTGCTATTTTTGGCGGCTGCTCATTTAACGGCTTTATGGGCGAGCCAACTAGCACATCAAACCGCAACGTAGTCATTCAAAAGGTCGATAAAGACGATCTTAGAGAGGTGATGAAAAAAGAGAAGATGATATATGATAGCGCTCCAAGAGAGACCACTTTTAGAGCCACAGGCGAGGGTATAGCTCCGCTAAATTCGCTCTCATATGCTCAGTCAGTCACTCTTGCAAAAAGAGCGGCGATGGCTGATGCTTATTCTCAGCTTGCAGGCAAGCTTTACGGCGTAAAGATCAATGCTGAAGACACCGTAAGAGATGCGATGCTAAACGACTCATCTATCACTTCAAAGGTTCAAGGTCTTGTCAAAAACGCAAGGATCGTGAATGAAAATTTCAAAGACGGGCTTTATAAGGTAAATATGGAGCTTAAGATAGACGAAGATAAGTGGCGAGAAGTCTTTTCTTACTAACGATACTTTTAAATTTCGCCTTTTGCCTGGAGGAGTTTATCTTCTGGGCGAAGGTCGATACGAAAAATCAAATAGTTGCCTTTGAAGAAATTTCATTTTCTAAGGCGATGACTTTAACACTAAATCCAAAACCAAAATTTCTTTGCCAGATAGACGCTTTTAAAGATGAAAATACCACAACTCTTGGCTTTTTAAATTTACACAAAGATGAAATTTTTGACTGCTTTGCCTTAAAAAAAGTGATGATAAAAAATGAGCTAAATGTCAAAAATGCGCAGGTCACAAATGCTTCAAATTTGAAAATTTTGCCAGTTAGATTTATGGTGGAATTTAAGCCAAAATCCGCTATCATCGGCACACTTCAATAAAAAAGAGATCAAATGAATATCGTCATAGTAGAAGATGACATCAATATGCGAAAGTCGCTTGAGATCGCGCTTGGCGAGTACGACGAGCTAAAGATCAAGAG
>JAHADO010000084.1 GCA_018375265.1 Campylobacter concisus
CTGCTCAGCCTCTTTGTCGCCAGCGTTTCTATCTGGATGGTATTTTAAAGCGAGCTTTCTAAAGGCTTTTTTTATCTCGTCGCCACTTGCATTTCTTGAAATTTCAAGGATCTCGTAATAATCAAACTCCACATTTTTCCTTGTTTATTAAGCTTATTTTAAATGTGAGATTTTATCCAAAAAAGTTTAAATTTAAAAAAAAATTTACATTTTTGCCGTATAATCTCTACTATTTTTCAATGAAAAGGATGATTTATGATTAACGTTTTAATGATAGAAGACGATCCAGAATTTGCACAAATTTTATCTGAATATCTTGATAGTTTTAATATAAAAGTGACTAACTTTGAAGACCCATATCTAGGGCTAAGTGCCGGCATAAAAAACTATGACCTGCTCATACTTGACCTTACATTACCTGGCATTGATGGTCTTGAAGTTTGCAAAGAAATTCGCCAAAAATACGACATCCCTATCATCATAAGCTCAGCTCGCAGTGACATCAGTGACAAGGTCGTTGGACTTCAGCTTGGAGCAGATGATTATTTGCCAAAACCATACGATCCAAAAGAGATGTATGCTCGTATCACAAGTCTTATAAGAAGATATAAAAAGACAAACGAAGTTCAAGAAGAGGTCGTTGATAGCGCATTTAGGATAGACGACAAGCGCCATGAAATTTACTTTAATAATGAAGCCCTTGCTCTAACACCAGCTGAGTATGAAATTTTAACTTATCTCATCAAACAGCACAGCTTTTCAGTATCAAGAGAGCAGCTAGTTTATAACTGCAAGAGCCTAAAAGACAAGGACTCAAAGAGCCTAGATGTCATCATCGGACGCCTTAGAACAAAGATCGGCGACAGCTCAAAAGCGCCAAAACATATTTTTTCAGTTAGAGGCATAGGATATAAGCTTATCGGATGAAATACTCCATAACCACCAAGATAACTATCATCTTTGCCATCGCTTTCTCGCTGATGTGCTTGCTCTTTGTAACATTTGCAAACATTCAGCAAGAAAGTGCGCTTGAGAAGCTAAAAGACAAGCAAATAAGCGCTATGAACTATCTTGTGGCGCTTTACGAGCGTGGCAATCCTCCAAGAGATTTGGAGCACTACTTTAAAAATTTCAACCTAGAATACGTTGGCAATAAAAATTTAGCCACCTCAGTTACTACAAGCGGAAACGCTATTTTCACGCAGCACACGCCTCTTGGCATGATGCAGTCGGTTAATTACAAAGGTGATTTGTATCTGCTCATCAAAAATCCATCTTTTCAGCTGCTACTTGAGAGCAACGACGCAAGACACGTAAATGACCCGCTTTGGGTGGCATTTTTGATCATCTCGGCTCTACTTATCTCACTTTATGTCTCGGTGCTTAGAAGCCTCTTGCCGCTTAGAAGACTTAGCAAAGATATCAGAAAATTTGCCAGCGGAAACATGGAGATGGCGATGACTGCTAGGCTAAATGAAAACGAGCAAGACGAGATCGGGCAGGTTGCAGTTGAGTTTGACAACGCCGTTTGCAAGATCAGGGAGTTAATTCGCTCAAGGCAGCTATTTTTACGTGCGATCATGCATGAGCTAAAGACGCCTATAGGCAAGGGTAGGATCGTCTCTGAGATGGTGGCAAACGACACCCAAAAGATGAGGCTCATAAATGTTTTTGAGCGCCTCGAGATGCTTATAAATGAATTTAGCAAGGTCGAGCAGCTCCTTTCAAAAAGCTACGCGCTAAACTATCAAGAGTGCCATTTCTCGCTCATTTTAGAGCAGGTGCAAGATATGCTCATGCTTGATAAATTTGAAGAGCGAGTGAGCTGTGATATCAGGGACGACGTCATACTAAGAGTGGATTTTCAGCTTTTTAGTTTGGCGATTAAAAATTTAATAGACAATGCCCTAAAATATGCAGAAGACAAGAAAGCCATTTTGATCTGCGATAGCGAATTTATAGCGGTTAAAAATTTAGGCAAAAAGCTAAATCACCCGATTGATTACTATAAACAAGCCTTTGTAAGAGGCGACAAGGTGAGTGCGGGAAGCGGCATGGGGCTTGGACTTTACATCATCGAGCAAATTTGCCAGATGCAAAAATTTGAGCTTGTTTATGACTATGAAGACGGCTATCACGTCTTTAAAATTTTACTTCGAGCAAAGGCAAAACGCGCATGAAAAGGGGCTTAGAGAAATTTAATGAACTAACTGAGTCATTTGCTAAGCTCCCAGGTGTCGGTAAAAAATCAGCCGCGAGATTTGCCTACTTTGTCTGCATGCAAGATAGCTTTGCAGGGCTAAGGCTTGCGCAAAATATCGAAGATGCGGTGAGGTTTATCAAGCGCTGTGAGCGTTGCGGTGGGCTAAGTGAAAATGAAATTTGCGACATTTGCAGCGACGAGAGCAGGGACAGCGAGGTCATCTTGCTGGTTGAGAGCCCAAAAGATATCTTGGTTTTTGAGCAAAATGGCATTTATAACGGCCTTTACTTCGTGCTTGATGAGATCGATGAGGACGCCATAGAGAGGCTGCGAAGCGCTATCACACAAAATGGCTCAAAAGAGGTCGTCTTTGCCTTTACACCGGGGCTAAATTCAGACGCGCTCATGCTTTACGTCGAGGATAAGCTTGGCATGAGTGAAATTTCTTTTAGCAAGATCGCTCAGGGCGTGCCAACTGGTGTAAATTTAGAAAACGTCGATATGCTCTCACTCTTAAAAGCCTACGAGAGCCGCACAAAAGCCTAATTAAAATTTCTTTTAGTTATAATCTCACCTAAATTTATAATGTTTAGTCCGCGCAATCGCCGCTAAATTTAAAAGGATAGAGATTGATTTTACTTATAGATAACTACGATAGTTTTGTCTTCAACGTCGAGCAGTACGTAAAAGAGCTCACAAATGAAGAGGTTAGATGCGTTAGAAACGACAAGATAACGCTTGAAGAGATCAAAAAACTAAACCCAAGTAAGATCATCCTAAGCCCAGGGCCAAAGCACCCAAAAGATAGCGGAGTTTGCCTAGAAATTTTGCAGGCCAACCTCGGCGTGCCAGTGCTTGGTATTTGCCTTGGACACCAAGCCATAGGGCTTAGTTTTGGTACAAAGATAAAAAGACTAGATGACCCACTTCACGGCAAGACTTCATTTATCGACGTGAAAAATAAAGAGCCGCTCTTTGCAGGGCTGCCTGATCGTTTTGAAGTTATGCGCTACCACTCGCTCTATGTCGATGAGCTCCCAGCTAGCTTAAGCGCTGATGCGGTGAGTGTTGTTGGCGTAGTTTTGGCACTTAGGGTAATAGATATGCCGATCTTTGGCATCCAGTTTCATCCTGAGAGCTACTTCACGCAATACGGCAAAAAGATTGTTGAAAATTTTGTAAATTACAAGGCAAAAGAAGAGGCTAAAGAGCCAAAAATTCGCTCACTTAAGCCATATCTTATCAAGCTTCAAGAGAATATCCCGCTTGATGATAGCGACTTTGAACAAATTTGCGAGATAATAGCCAGCAAAGAGTACGAGATCGTGCAGCTTTCAGCCCTTTTGGTGCTAATTAGCGAAAAGAGCTTATACCCAAAAAGCCTCGCTGCACTTGCAAAAAATATCCTAAAATACTCGCAAACATACCGCGATGATACGCCTATGATCGATCTTTGCGGTACTGGCGGCGATGGCTTTAAGACGATAAATATCTCAACTACAGTGGCATTTATCCTTGCAAGCCTTGGTATAAAGGTCGCAAAGCACGGCAACAAGGCAGTTTCAAGTAAGTCTGGTAGCTCTGATGTGCTTGAAATTTTAGGCGTAAAAAGTGAAAAATCACTGGCAAAACAGCGTGAAAATTTAGCTAGTAAAAATTTAGCCTTTTTCCACGCGCCATTTTTCCATCCGCTAGTTGGCGAGGTGAGAGAAGTGCGCCAAAGACTTGGCATAAGAACCGTATTTAACGTGCTTGGACCGCTTTTAAATCCAAATTTAAACCTTACAAACCAGCTAGTTGGCGTCTATCATAAGCCTGTTCTAAAACTCTACGCCCAGACGCTTAAAATCCTTGGCAGAAAGCATGCTCTAGTCGTCCGCGGCGATGACGGGCTTGATGAAATCACACTTTGCAGTGAAACAAGCGTTGTGGAGCTAAAAAATGGCGAAATTTTTGAATACAGCATCACGCCAGAGCAGTTTGGCTTTAAAAGAGCGCTTCACAGCGATATCGAGGGCGGCACACCTGAAGAAAACGCCAAAACCTTGATCCGCACGCTAAAAGGCGAGGAGCAGGGGGCGAAATTTGATATCGTGGTCTTTAATGCGATGTTTGCACTCTACGCGGCTGATGGCGCAAAGAGCCCAGACGAGGCCAAAAAAATGGTTTTAGAGGCTATAAATTCTGGTAAGGCGTATAAATTTTATGAAGAGTTTATAGGGGATGGCATTTGAAAAATTCTGAAAACCCTGCTTTTTTAAAGGAACAATTGATTAGTTATCTTGGAAACAAACGTTCAATAATAAATGAAATTTTAAAAGTCATTTGCGAAATAAAAAATGAACTCAAAAGGGATAAAATAAGCTTTGTAGATGTTTTTAGCGGTTCAGGTGTGGTTGCAAGAGCAGCCAAAGCACATTCAAATTTAGTTATTGCAAATGATCTAGAGTCTTACTCTCGTATTATAAATTTATGCTATTTATCGAATTTTTCAGATGAACTTAGGGGTCAAATAGATCAAAATTTTAAGATGATTTTATCTAATTTTAATCCATGTGAAAGCTTTATTAGCGAGCTTTATGCTCCAAAAAATGATGAGAATATTAGTAAAGGAGAAAGAGTTTTTTTCACCCGCAAAAATGCACTTATAATTGGTGGTTTACGTAAATCTATAGAAAAAATAGATCTAAAATTACAACATTTTTTTATAGCACCACTTCTTAGTGAGGCAAGCATTCATTCAAATACCGGAGGCGTTTTTAAAGGCTTTTATAAGGATAAAAATGGAATTGGTAAATTTGGTGGAAACGGAGAAAATGCTCTGACTAGGATTTTAGGTGAAATTTCACTAAAAAAACCTATTTTTTCAAAATTTAAAAGTGATTTTGAGGTATATCAGGAAGATGCTTTAAAATTAGCTAGTCATCTGTCTGTAACAGATATAGCATATTTTGATCCGCCATATAATCAACATCCTTATGGGTCAAACTATTTTATGTTAAATTTAATAGCAAATTTTAAAGCACCAAAAATTGAAACTATTAGTGAAGTATCTGGTATACCAAATGATTGGAATCGTTCAAATTTTAATAAAAAATCAAAGGCGGCAGAGGAATTTTTTACATTATTAACAAACTTTCCATCTAAATATTTGATTATTTCTTTTAATTCGGAAGGATTTATTAGTGAAAATGAATTTTTGTTAAATTTGTCTAAAATAGGAAAAGTTATAAAACATGAAATTAAATATCCAACCTATCGTGCTAGTAGAAATTTAAATAACCGCTCATTATATGTAACAGAATATCTTTATATTGTAAAAAAGGTTTAACATGGCAAGTAGTAATGACCTAAGAAAAAACAAAAATCAGCATAAACCAAAAAATACTAAGTCTAAACTTGATGATAAAAATATAGCCCAGTCTATGAAAAAAACGATTAGCTATATAGAAGAAAGATTTAGCGATATAACTAATTTCGATGGGTTCTATATAAAATTTAGTTCAAAACTATTTCTTGATGAAATGATGGCTAATATAAAAAATGGAGGTATCAGAAAGCAATTCGATACATCTTGGAAAAGTACTGCAATTAAACCAGATGGCGGTTTTTTAATATTAAAAAAACGAGATGATGACAATTATCAGAAACTTATTTTGGCAGCTGAGGTTAAACGACAAGGAACAAATGATAAGAGAGAGGAAGAAGGTCTTAAAAGACAAGCAAGAGGTAATGCTCTAGAACGTTTAGGAAAAAATTTGATTGGCATAAGGGCTATGATGAATCACGAAGACATAACCCCTTTTGTTTGTTTCGGTAGTGGTGATGATTTTAACGAGAAAGATATTAGTACTAAAAATATGTTTTCAAAATTAAGCACTATGAATGAATTTTATTACCTTAATAAAACATATATTTTTAAA
>JAHADO010000085.1 GCA_018375265.1 Campylobacter concisus
TTTTGCTTTTGAAAATATCGCGTCAAAGGTCTTGCCAACACTGCTTTCGCTCTTCGTAAAGCCCTCTTTGTAGCTGTTTGTGCTGTCGCTTAATAGACAAAGCACGCCACGCTCGCCATAATACGCTAGTCTGCCAAGGTCTGTTGGGTAGCCATCTATCGGCGTATGATCGATCTTAAAGTCGCCTGTGTGTATGATCGTGCCAGCCTTTGTCGTGATCGCAAGTGCTGAGGCGTCGATGATAGAGTGGGTGATATGTATCCACTCGACCTCAAAGTCACCTATGAGATATGGCTTTCTTTTTTCGACCGATCTAAAGAGTGAGCGCTCTTGTTTTAGTCCGTGCTCTTCAAATTTATTATTTATCATGCCAAGCGGAAGCGGTGTGGCGTAGATAGGAAATTTAAACTCTTTGTAAAAGTAAGGCACCGCGCCGATGTGATCCTCGTGTGCGTGAGTGATGATGACGCCTTTTATCTTATCTTTTATCTTGCGAACGTAGTCAAAGTCTGGGATGAGGATATCCACACCGTGCATGCTCTCGCTTGGAAAGCTCATGCCGATATCAACGATTATAGCGCTAGTTTCGGTCTCAAAGACAGTCATATTGCCGCCGATCTCACCAAGACCGCCAAGTGGTGTTATGCGAATTTTATGTTCGCTTGAATTTAGATATTTTAGTGGTTCAAGTCTTAGCTCGTGAGTGGCTTTGTTTGCCTCCATCGCGCTTGCGATGTCTTGTTGCCACTGCTCGTTACCATTTAGCTTTGCTGGTAAATTTTTCTTTGGTTTTTTAGCCTTTTTTGGCTTTTCTTTTTGCTCTTTTGCCGCGTTTTTAGCTTCAGCCTTTGGCTCTTGTTTTGGCTTTTCTTTTTGCTGTTTTTGCTCTTTTGGCTTATTGTTTTCGCCAGTTTTGTTTTGATTTTTGTTATTTCTTTGCTTTTTTGGGCGAGGATTTTGACTCTTTGGCTCGGCGTGCGTTTTGGCTTCAGCCTGCTCTGCTGCAAAGAAGTTATCTATCACGCTTTTGCTTGCCAGTGATGTTTGCTCGGTAATTTCGCCCTCTTGTTTTGGCTTGTTTTTTGGTCTAAATCTTCGTCTTTTGTTGTTTTTACTTTGGTTAGTTACAACTTTCTCTTCGTTTTTGTCGTTCATTATCTTCCTTTAATCTTTCAAATACTTTTAGATAAGAATCGACATCTAGTTCGTGTGGACGTAAATTTTGAGCTAAGCCTAGGTCTTCAAAAATTTCTTCTAACGCCTTTTTGTCAAAATTTGTGGATAAATTTTTTAAAAGCGTCTTTCTTGGCGAAGCAAACGCAGCTCTTAAAAATGCTTTAAAAGCCTCGTATTGTTCTGCATCTTTGAAAATCCCGTCTTTGCCAAAAATCTTTTTTGTTTTTTGTAGTTTGATGACTGAAGATGTGACCTTTGGAGGTGGGTTGAAAAGCTTTGCATCCACGTCAAACAAAAGCTCACACCTGCCTTGAAGTGAAGCGAGGATCGATAAAGCGCTAAATTCTTTATCCTTGCTCTTTGCACTAAATTTAAGAGCAACCTCTTTTTGTATCATCACAATAAGCCCAAGGCATTTTTCGTCATCTATCGCATTTAGTATCATCTTTGTAGCAACGTAATAGGGTAAATTTGCGACCAAAAAGTAGTTCTGGCTACTTAGTCCGCCCTCTTGCTGCCACTGCTCTAAAGCATCTTTACAAAAAAGTTTTAATTGTCCATTTTGGATCTCATTTGCAAATTTGACCTTTAAAATTTGAAACAGCTCACAATCTATCTCAAAAGAGGTCGTCTTGTAAATTTGCAAAAGTCTAAATGTCAAATCACCTAAGCCAGGCCCAATCTCAACGACGTTTTCTACGTCATTGGGTATCGCTTGGATGATCTTATCTAGTGTCGCTTTGTCTTGTAAAAAATTCTGTCCAAAGTGCTTTTTTGCCTTTATCATAGCCGCGATATTAGCCAAAAATTACTTATACAATGATTACAAGTTTAGTTTAATCATATATAAAATGGACTATAATCACTAAATAACAACAAAATAAGGCGCAAATTTGAGTAGGGCAAATACCTTAAAATACTTTTTATTATCACAATATTTAGAGCCAAAAACCTTAGACGAGCCAAAAAAGACAAATAGCAAATTTAAAAAATCAATGGACCTTGAGATCGCAAATTTCGATGAGAAATTTATGCAAATTTTAAGAGCATTTGACAGGTCACTTTTAAAAAATGGTGTAGAAATTTCGATTTATGGTGGCATTTTTGAGACTGACTTGCTTGCTCTTGCGATATCAAAGTTAGCAAAGGTGAAATTTGAAAAAGAGCAAATTTTAGAGGAGCTTCGCTCTGAGCAAACGAGCTTTGAAAAGGCATTTTGTTATAAACTTAAGCTCTCTGGCGATCTACTCTTTTGTAAAAATGAGCAAAATTTTGCTCTAAAAGATGCAAATTTAGATGATGAGCTAAGCCCATTTTTTACGCCAAGCTCATCAAATGAGCTCTTTATCCCAACGGCTCCTTGGGCGATGGTACGACTAAACCATTTAAAAGAGATCAGCCAAAACGACTTTAACAAAGAGTGCGAGCACATCAAGGATAAAATTTCTATCCATAAAGAGAAAATGAGGCTTAGCGACTATGTAAAAGCGGTGCACGAGGAGATAAAAAACTCGCTAAAGACGCCATTTTGTAAAGATGTGATCAGGCTTGAAGTAAGGATCGCTGACCCAAATTTTAAAGAGAACGACGCCCTTTTAAATAGCTTTTTTATAGATGATATAAATTTACTTATCAAATTTTACGAGTCAGGCAGGACGCACGAGCTGACGGATCAGTTTTTAGACGAGGGCAGTGAGAATAAATTTGAGAGGATTGACGTTAGAGATGAGCTAAATCAAAGGGTGGTAAGGGACTTTTTTAAGGCTGAGCACTACCCTAGATCGGCCTTTGCAAGTGACTTTGCCTTAAATTTCTCACAGCAAATGGCTCTAAACAATATAATAGAGAAATTTAAAGACGGAAATGGTGGAATTTATAGTGTAAATGGCGCTCCAGGCACTGGGAAAACGACGCTTTTAAAGGACGTGATGGCTGAGGTTGTCACGCTTAGGGCGATGAAGCTCGCGCAAATGAGCAGACACGATATCTTTAAGCCAGTCTATGACAGCGACGAAAAGGCGCTTTATTTTAGGCTAAATGACGAGCTTCAAGGCTACGAGATGGTCGTTAGCTCTTGTAACAACGGCGCGGTTGAGATTTTGAGCAAGGAGCTAAGCCAGTTAAAGAGCATAGGGGATTATGCGGGCGAGATTGATTATTTTAAATTTATAGCCACAAGGCTGCTCTCGGCTGATGAAAAGAGTGAATTTGGCGAGAAGTCCTTTATCTCAAAGCCAGCTTGGGGGCTATTTTGCGTGGCGCTTGGATCAAAGCAAAACAAGTCAAATTTTGTTTTTAACGCAATTAACGGCGTAAAGATCGAGGCTACTCACAGCCAGTTTGACAAGATCGCAAGCGAATACGGCGAGTTTTTGGAGCAAGATGGCTTTTTGATGGGGCTTGGCAAGTACCTTGTAGTGGGCGAGGGCGTAGATGACTTTGACGTGGCAAAGGAGAAATTTAACCTTGCACTTCATGAGGTAAATTTGCTTTTTAGTGAGATCAGGATCAAAGAAGAGGAGCTAAAGAGCCTAAAAAGTGAGCTAGCTGATGTCGATAGGAGGCTTGAGAGCTACTACTCGGCCAAGCAGATAGAGGAGCTTTTAGAGCCTTTAGAGGACGAGCATGATGAAATTTTGGCTAAGCTGGGGGATAAAAAGGCGGAGGCAGAGGAGCTAACAAGACTTGTTAGTCAAAATGAAGCTTTGCAGGAGTATTTAAGCACGCCAGAAAAGCCGCCATTTTTTCTCTTTCAGCAGATTTTTAAGACAGAGGCCTTTGAAAAGTATAATGACGAAGCGTTAAAGGTTGGCGAGATAAACCGCCAGATAGCCGAGCAAAATTTAAAAGCTAGCAAGCAAAATGGCGAGAGCAAAGAGAAAAACGAAGCAAGGCTAAATGAGCTAAAAAGCGAGATAGCAGTGCTTGAGAGCAGGGCAGCAGAGCTTGGCACTAAGATAAATCTCTACAAAAGGCTAAAAAGCGACTTTGCTAGACGTCAAAAGATACTTGGCAGGAGCGAGGAGCTAGATATCTTTCTAAACGGCAGCTTCAGCGAGAGTAATGACGAAATGCAAAAGAGTATGCCATTTATGATGGAGTTTGGCATAGACCAGAAATTTCACAAGACAAAGCTTTTTAAGGCTAGGATAGAGCTTTTCAAAGAGGCGCTAAATTTGCACAAAGCTGCCATTTTTGCTTGTAAAGAGGCTGTTAGGACAAATTTACGTGCCCTTAGCGTTATCTTTAACGATGAAAAGATGGCTGAGAAAAATGGCTTAGAGGCAAAGCATAGACGCGAGATCATCAAGGGGCTCTTCTTGCTAACGCCTGTTGTTAGCTCAACTTTTGCCTCGTTTAATAACACCTTTAAAGAGCTTTTAAATGGCGATATAGGCATGCTTTTGATAGACGAAGCAGGGCAGGCAAATTTAACTAACGCGTTAGGCGCCTTGCTTCGCTCAAAGATGGCTGTGGTAGTTGGCGACCCGCTTCAGCTTGAGCCAGTCGTAACGCTACCTGTCAGTTTAAATAACGCGATACTTAGCTACTGCGAGGTAAAAGAGGAGTTTAACTTGCTTAAATCCTCTGTGCAACTAAGAGCCGACAAGGCGCAGAATATCGGCACATATATAAAAGGTAGCGGCGAGAGTATCTGGGTCGGCTCACCACTGATCGTGCATAGAAGGTGCGCTAACCCTATGTTTGAGATATCAAACGAGACTACATACGATGATATGATGATACTTGGCAGAAGTGCAGCTAGTAAATTTGTAAACACTAACGTGCAAACAAAGTGGATAGATGTTAGAAGCGAGGAGTGGATAGGAAACTACAACAAAGCCGAGGGCGAGGTGGTTAAAGAGCTCTTGGCAGGCGAGCTAGCTGATGAGAAAAATAACATCAGGATAATAACGCCATTTAAAGATGTTTGTAGAAATTTAAAAGGTACTGGCACTATCCACACGATGCAGGGCAAAGAGGCTGATGTTATCGTATTTGTGTTAGGTGGAGCTACAAAGGGCGCTAGAGCGTGGGCTGCTAGCAAACCAAATCTGCTAAATGTGGCGCTAACAAGGGCAAAAGAGGTTATTTATATAGTTGGAAACCGAGAAAATTGGGCTAGTTTGCCTTACTTTGAGGTGGCAGCTAGAAAGATAGACAAAGGATAAATTTGAATCATTTTGCAAAACGCATAATCCCATGCCTCGACGTAAAAGATGGCAGGGTCGTAAAAGGTGTAAATTTTGTTGGACTTGTCGATGCTGGAGACCCAGTCGAGATAGCTAAAAGATACAACGACGAGGGTGCTGACGAGCTTTGCTTTTTGGATATCACAGCCTCTCACCTTGGCCGTGATACGATAGTTGATGTGGTAAAAAAGGTCGCAAGCAAGCTTTTTATACCCCTAACCGTTGGCGGTGGCATACGCACGATCGATGATATCTCGCGCCTTTTAAATGCGGGCTGCGACAAGGTGAGCCTAAACTCATCGGCGATAAAAGATCCAAATTTGATCGACGAAGCGGCTAAGAAATTTGGCTCGCAGTGCGTCGTCGTAGCGATCGACGCCAAAAAGATCGAAAATGGTTATAGTGTTTTTATAAATGGCGGCAGGATCGATACGAAAAAAGATGCCTTTGCTTGGGCAAAAGAGGTCGAGTCGCGCGGAGCAGGGGAAATTTTGCTAACGTCTATGGATAATGACGGCGTCAAACAGGGCTTTAGCTTGGAGCTAACAAAGATCTTTAGTGCGCTTTCTATACCGACTATCGCAAGTGGGGGTGCAGGGAAAATGGAGCATTTTAAAGATGCTTTTGAGGCCGGGGCTGATGCGTGCCTTGCTGCTTCGATATTTCTCTTTGGCGTGATCGAGTTAAAAAAG
>JAHADO010000086.1 GCA_018375265.1 Campylobacter concisus
TGATGTCTTTTGTAATGAGAGACGGAGTAATGGGCACAAGTCAAGATGGTTATCTTGATGGAACGCCGTGTGAGGTGAAAGTCTCATGCACGGTGTGGACTGGGGGAAAAGTTGGAGATAGCATCAAAGATTTACCTATCAGTATTTTAAACGAGCAGTATATGGAATGATTGATTTTTACATGGAAGAAGAAGCTGATTTGAGGCGACATGCAGCTGAGACTAATATGGATAATAAGACGCTTGAGACTAAGCTGGACGAACTGTGGGGTAAAGTTACGCTTTACAACTGTTATCAGTTCTTTGTTCAACTGACGTCAAAGAAGTTGAAGAATCCACTCAATGTTATGAGCCAAGAATTAAAGCAAAATGAAGATAAGTATAAGAAAATGCCAGTTGATGAGTATAATGAAATGATTGAGAAGTGCGAGAAAGAAGCCAAATTGTGGCAAGATAAGCCCGAAGCAGACCTCATGACATTATACTTTAATGCAACGGCGAAGTTGCCCCAGAGTTTGTGCCGAAACCTTGTTATGAACGCAGACAATGCGTTGAGGTCTATCGGGGGCGCGGAAAAAATGCTGTCTTCGGTGTACGGCATTGCTGTAACGGCTATGGTGCGATTCGTAGGCATTTACCTGCTGAAATAATAGAGTGGTTATATAAAAAGTTTAATTGATTTATCATTAATTACTTTTATGCCTCGCTAATTATTGTGGTAAATGTCGTAACTGATACGGCGACAATAGGAATGAGAGGGTAACGCCTCGAAACTATTGCACTAAGCTCTGGCGTGCGTTGCAACGAGAAGTTGCAAGGTGCGAAGCCCAGTAAAGTCGGTGCGTGAGTGCATCGGGTGTCGAGCTTATATGGTGAGAATGTTGTGGTGGGCGCCACAACTGACGAACTTTTGAATGAAAGTCTTTTATCTTCTGAGGTATGTGTAGTTGCGTAGCTGGCGAGATACCTTGCAGTGTTATAGGCACTGGATGGGAGTGAGAGGCAAAGAAAGCACCTAAGTAAGCTCTATGATAGCTGTATCGGAACGGAGAAAGGTATCAAGGTAGGAAGTGGTGAGCCTGCTGTCATGACGAAGAATAATAAGCATGTTAATTGATACTGAAAAGTAGTGTTCGAAGCGATGATGTTTCTTGTAATGAGAAACGGAGTAATGGACACAAGTCAATGTTGAAATACAAATAGATTTTATGAACTCCCTTGTGCTTTTATGAGTGCAAGGGAGTTTTTTTGTTTGTCCGTCTACGCTGCGCTAGACGTCCTAATTGCTACGCTTTGCTTCGCGGTTAGTCCATCGAGCAAGCTCGATGTCCAAACTTTTTTCAAAATAATACTTGACAACTTGTTTATGCAATGTTATAGTATACTATGTGTACTTTGAGAATTGCATAAAGATATAGAGTATAGTGTTTGAGCAAAAGGTGTTTTAGTATTTCAACATTGAGGGAACGCCGTGTGAGGTGAAAGTCTCATGCACGGTGTGGAGCAGGGGAAAAGCTGGCGATAATATCAAAGGTTTACCTATTGCTATTCGTTTTTTACCGACCCAACTATTTCGACATTAACGTCAGGAACACCGTCTCAAAACGTTGACTTGGCTGGACTGTCTTTCCCAAGACGTCTTGGCTTTAAGTTGCGTTCTGACTTTGCCGAACACTATCACTTGGTGGGTTTGCAGTGTTTTTGGGAAGCGTTTGAGGACGATATGTTTACCCAATCGTTGGGTAAAGATTTCACACATCAAGGCATTATTGACCGCACCGTTTGGTGCAAGTATTATTTTAAGGGAATTTTCCCGAAAGATTATGCTTATTTGAAGTGCGAGATTCGAAATCCTCAGACACGTCAGCTTGTACGTACGTTCTATTTTAAGTTCACAAAGTCGTATCAGACTTCGCTGGACGGTAGAACTTACGTTAAGGACCCAATACTGCAACAAAAAGTTGTAAAGAATGGATTATTGACAGAACTTAGACCATTTAAGAATGCCGATGGTAAAATTGTCAAGTATAAACCTGGTCATGTTGGCTTTAAGGTTGATAAGATGGCTGATTTGATGGGTGCGGCTCATAAGGAGACGACAAAGGTTAATGTTATTGAGCAGTATTTGCTGCGATATTCTGAGAAACCTAAAATCGTTTTTCTTGTCACTCCGCCGCATCTTATGAAATATGCGAAGCTGTTGTTGATTCTCATAACGCAGCTGGTAAACCTCAATTTTGAGCAGTCATACATGACCAAAGAATCGCAAAAACCTTTTATCCTCGTAGCAATGACAAAAATGGTGGTGATGTGAATGACAACAAATAAATTTATTGCTAAAGCACAAGCAAGATATGGAGATAAGTTTGATTATTCTCGTGTAGATTATGTGAACTCATATACTCTTGTAACAATATTTTGTCCGATTCATGGTGCGTTTCAAGTTAAGCCTCATAATTTTTTACATTATAAATATGGTTGCCCTAAGTGCGGCTATAGTGCTGCTGGGAGGAAACGTTGCGGAGTAAACAATGTTGCTCATAGAGTAGATGTAAAGCGCAAGAAGCAGCAAACGTGTATTGAAAAATACGGTGCAAAAACTTGGGCTGAATCTGATGCTGGTAGACACAAGTTACATAAGATATATTATGAAAATAATATTGGCGACAAGTTAGAGAACACTTGTTTACAGCGTTATGGTGTCAGAAGAGCGTCACAAACAGATGCTGCCAAAGAGAAAATGCGTTTAACGTGTTTGCAGAAATACGGCGTTGATTCTGTATCAAAGGTACCATCCCTTAGAGACAAATATGAAGAAACGTGTTTGTCTAAATATGGTGTGCGTTGTCCGTTATCATCAAAATCAATTATTGATAAGGTGATAACGGCAAAGGCAAAAAATCACACATTTAATACATCGAAACCAGAAGAAGAACTATATGCGTTGCTGTGTGATACTTTTGGTTTCGACGATGTTATTAGACAGTATAAGGAAACTCGTTATCCTTATTCGTGTGATTTTTATATAAAACCTTTTGATATATTTATTGAGTTAAATATTCATTGGACTCATGGGTACACGCCATATGATGCAAATAATGAGCAACATCGGGAGCGATTAAAACGTTTGATTCAATTATCAAATGATAGTGCTTATTATGCACAGGCTATTGATGTATGGACAAAAAGAGATGTTGAAAAACGTCAATGTGCTAAGGATAATAAATTAAATTATGTTGTCTTTTGGGATAATGATTTAGCAGATGCGAAAGCATGGCTGCTAAATTGGAAGTTATATCATTAACTATAATATTGCTACATAAACATAATAAAGGGTACCTGCTGTGAACTCTATTACTCAGAGGTGTGGGGCAATAAGCCCTGCTAACGGTATCAGTGGAATAAGACATACCATAACAAGGTAAGGGACGAAGTGTTACAACAAGATGTCTCTGTTTTATGGTATGACGAAGCAGCTGACTAAGAGAATCTAAGGTCTTATGAACACATAAGATAGCTGATAATACCGTGCTACTCTCAGAAAATATCTGAGAAAGTGTAACGACTATGGCGCATTGTCGTCAGTAAGGCGGATGATGAGTTACCGCTTGAAGAGTGCAGCTGTTAGGTAGACACCTAATAGAAGAGATAGTCTCCTCCCCTCATAAATATCGGGAAACCGAGGGCGCTGAGGTTGTATCGCACAAGATTTATGCTTGATGAGCTGGGAAATCTTCAAAGCGAAGGACACGGCATTGCTAATTTGGAAACTATGCTGTCAATTGGATTGGGGTTGTTTTCTTGCCCTGCGTACATGTAATGTGTGCGTACTATAACAGATGTTAATCACCTTGAAGAACCTGAAGAGCCTGTATGCCACAACGTAAACCGAAAGGTTAAGCGTGATGGAGCGAAAGCAGAAAAAAGTTACAGGATGATGTTATGCTGAAATAAAAAGAATGAAGGCGAGTGATAGTATGATTATGTTTTTATTTAATGAGCATTCAATGCTTGATTATAAAGAGTGGGTTCGTTATTTGAAGTATAATGCTGAGTCAAATTTTTATTATACTGAGAGCTTTAGCTTGGATGCAAATAGAAATATTATGAGTCATACTATGACTATCCGTGATAGAGATGGAAGTTTCTTGCTTTGCAAATTATTAGCTCGTTTTCGTTCGCTAATACATCAATAACAAGGGTTTGTTTGGTTAGGAATGCTCGTAGCATTAAGTTGCCGAGTAACCTTCATCGACTAGAGGATTGCGTCCTCTTAGGGCGGTAAGTCTATAATGACCGTTCGAAAAATATCTGGGGGAATCGCTACAATAATGTAGTAGACCTTGCCATATAGTCAGTTCATTAGTGTGAAAACTAATGCCTTATAATAAGGAGCGATATGTAGGCGCTATCGTGAAACAAGAAATTTAATTTTGAAGCAGGAACAGCAGTTCAGTGCGACTAGTTGTGTATTGAAAAGATATACTGATTTATTTTATATGAATCAAAGTGTTATACAGACATTATCGAAAGATATGGACTAAGCTACGACATGCATTTATTGGAAACGATTTTTGTATGAAGCTCGTTAAAGTCGGCAGAAGTTATCCTATGAACCCATAGGATATATGATATGTCGGGTCTCTATAAATTATCTATGGTGAGTATGTTGTTATTAACTGACGAATTTGCGAATTAAAAACTCTTTAGCTGTTCGCCAAAGTAATTTGGTTATTGATAAGTGGAAGCAAGTACGAATTGGACTTAGGAAAGTTTTCGCACGTATACTTATCAGGGTTAGAGCAAACACCTAAGGGTAAATATGTATAGATATGTATAACGCAACTGGGAAAGGTATTTAGTATAAAATTAGATATAAGGTAATATTTTTTTATGGTTAAAAGGACATCAAAATGTAAACATGATTTAGTTGGTAAGGTTTTTGGCTATTGGACCGTTTTGGGTCTATCTGAAAACCAAGATAATACGTATGGCGACACTCGATGGACGTGTAAATTTCGTTGTGGCGCGATTAAGGGCGTGTTAGGTAATCCTCTTTTACGTGGAGATTCAAAATCTTGTGGTTGTTATAAGCATAATAGGTTGAATCGAGATTTGATTGGGAACGTTTTTGGAAGATGGACCGTCATAGATGGCCCACGTATTGTGTATAAGTATAATCGACAATACAGACAGTGGCTGTGCAAGTGTAAATGCGGTACTGTTCGTTATGTTGATGAGCTTTCATTGGTGCGCAAAACGTCAACATCGTGTGGCTGTTTGAGAAAAGAACGAGCGAGAAAATCTAACGTTCGAGAGTCTTTGGTTGGACAAAGATTTTCTCATTTACTCGTATTAGAAGAATTGCCGTCTAAGAAATTTCCTGGTGGCGGTTACGCCCAAATGTGGAAATGTAGGTGTGATTGTGGTAAAATACATATCGCATCTGGTAATTTGATGAAAGCAGGATTGGTTAAATCGTGCGGTTGTACCAAAGAATCAAATTTGGAATCATTAACTAAGAATGTATTGTCTTCATTAAACCTTAAATATGTTGAGCAATATTCTTTTTCCGATTTATATGGAAAAAATGGTGGTTTATTAAAATTTGATTTTGCTGTTTTTGATGCTCATAATAAACTTTTGTTTTTGATTGAGTGTCAAGGAGAACAACATTATCGTGTTGTAAAGTATTTTGGTGGTGAAGACGGTTTTGCATATCGTTGTTTTAATGATGATAAGAAGCGAGCCTATTGTAAAGAACATGGATATCCATTATTAGAAATTTCTTATAAAGAAGATTCATTTGGATTAATTCGTGATTGCGTATCTAATTTCATATCGACTGTCGAAGAATAATAAGCAGTCTAATAAGTGCTGAAAAGTAGTGTTCGAAGCGATGATGTCTTTTGTAATGAGAGACGGAGTAATGGGCACAAGTCAAGATGGTTATCTTGATGGAACGCCGTGTGAG
>JAHADO010000087.1 GCA_018375265.1 Campylobacter concisus
TAGCTCAGTCGCCTCGTAAGGGACTAAAATTTTATCTTTTGAGCTATTCTTAGCTAGCTCGCTAAATGCCCCGACCCTGTCACGCGCAAGCAAAAATTCAGCCGCATTTGCGTTTTTGCTCATGCTGTCATTTATCATATCCATAGCCTCTTTTTGAGCCGTTGCAATGGCGATTTGCTCGTATTTTTTCGCATCAGCCATACGCTCGATCGCCTCTGCTTGAAGCACTTTTTCTTGTTTTAGCGCCTCTGCGTTTCGGATGAGTGCCTCTTTTTCAGCCAAGGCTTTTAGCTCGATCGCGCGCTTTTCACGCTCAGCCTTCATCTGCATATTCATCGCCTCTTCGATACCAAGCGGGACAGAAATTTCAGAAATTTCAACCCTCATGATCTTTACGCCCCAGTTGCCAGCTGCATCACCAAGAGCTACTTGAAGTGCGGCATTTAGGCGGTCACGTGAGCTTAGCGTATCATCAAGGTTCATCGCTCCTATCTCGCCACGAAGCGTTGTCATGGCTAAATTTGCAATGGCGCGTTTGTAGTTATCAACATTATAAACCGCCATTTTTGCGTCAAATACCTTTAAAAAGACGATGCCATCGACACTAATATTAACATTATCTTTTGTGATGACTTGCTGTTTTGTGATATCAACAAGTTGCTCTTTTATAGTTATGATCGCTCTTATCTGATCGACAAATGGGATGATGATGTGAAATCCTCCATCAAGCACCTTGTGAAATTTACCAAGTCGCTCGATCAGCAGGTTATCTGCTTGCGATACGATCTTGATGCCAGCTTTTAAAAACAAAAATGCAAAAATGACCAAAACAACGACTAAAACGCCAAATGTCTCAACTTGCATCTTCTCTCCTTTAATTTATAATTTGTTATTTTCTTAAGTATTATAATACATTTTTAAATTTTATCTTTTAAAAAGGATCAGCATGAAAAATTTTATCTTTGCACTAAGTGCAGCTCTACTTTTAGCAGGTTGCGCTACGTCAAACCAAAGCGCGAGCGTCCCACAAGGCAAATGTGAAGTAAAAGGTAGCTGCATGGCTCCAGTAAGCAGCATCGAAGGCACTTATAAGGCATTTTTACCTTGCGCTAGCTGCATGGGCATAGACTCAACCCTCACACTAAAAAAGGATGGCACATTTGAAAGTGTGATGAACTATAAGTCAAAAGACAACTACAAAGCCGTTAGCAAGGGCAAATACTCAGTCAAAAACGGCGTCATCACAACCGTTGATGAGTATAAAGAGAAGAGCTTTTATAAGATCGAGGGAGAGAGCCTAAAGATGCTTGACATGGATCAAAAAGAGGTCACTGGCGAGCTAAAAGATAAATACATCTTTAAACGCGTAAAATAAATTTTAAAGGCAAAATGATATAATTTTGCAATTTTTAAGGAGTTGCAAATGAAATATCTTTTTGCCATACTTATCTCATTTTTCATCATCGGCTGCGCGAAAAATGAAAATTTAAAGCCACAAAATCAAGAACAAACACAAAAATCAAAAGAAGAAAAACCTCTTCTTAGAGATGAAAAACCCAAAAAACCAGAAAAACTAATACTTTCAAACTCTATCTACACGAGCTACTACACAACCTTGCCATGCTCAAACTGCGAGGGCGTGAAGACCATCTTAACTCTAAATAAAGACAAAACCTACACAAAAACTATGCTTACAATGGATAAGGCTGCTACCTTGGTAGAAAAAGGTGGCACATTTGATGTCGATGAGAGCGCTATCGTGCTAAAAGATGAAAGTGGCGCACTAAGCTACTTTGTGCCAAACAAAAACTCACTTCTTCAGCTTGATGATAAGAAAAATAAGCGAGTTGGCGTGCTAGCTCAAATTTATAACTACGAGCCAGTAAATAAAGCATATAAAGATAGTTTTTTTGCTAGATTTTCTAAATTTAAAGACAAAAATGGCTTTTTAGAGCTTGTGCTTGTGCCTAGCAAAAATGGCGCAAAAATAAGCTTTTACTCATCGCTAAAAGATGGCTCGCCACTTTGTAAATTTAACTCAGAGCTGCTTTATGACAAAGGCATTTTTTACCTTTTAGACGAAAAAGGCGTGGCTTTAAGCGTGCATAAAACCGCTAACGACATCTTCATAATCGCAAACGATAAAATTTGCAAAAACGCTCACATAAGCGGGCACTACAAAAGAGAAAAAGGCAGATCTAGCCTCTTTGGCAAGGGCTTTTTTGCAAAACTTACAAACGAGTCAGCAAATGCTGATGTGATGAAATTTTATGGCGCAAAAAACATAAAAAGAGACAATACTAAAAAAGAAAATAGCTACATCGTCACAAGCAAAAACGAGAGAATTTTTGAATACACCTTGCTAAATGGCATTATTACAAGCATCGAAATTTACTCAAACGAGTTTAAAACTCCTGAAAACATCAGCCTAAAATCAAATTTCAAAGATATAAAAAACGCCCTTGTTATCTCTAAATTTCAAAGCGACGCAAACAATATCTATCTAAAAATAGATAGCCACGACATGCTAATAAAGCTTAAAAATCCGCTCGCACAAGAGATAACAAGCTTAAGCCAGATCCCAGACGAGGCGCAGATAGAGCAGATAACTCTGATGTGGAACCAGTAGCTTGAAAGAGTATCTTAAGCTTTTAAAGGACGAGAGAAATTTCCGCCTTTTAAGCACCGTCCAGCTCATGTGCTACTTTGGTGTGTGGTTCTCGCACACTGGAATTTTTACGCTACTTATCTCGCTTGACGCTCCTGTGTGGGCGCTTACATTAAGTGCGGCGATGGCATTTATCCCAGGCGTTGTCATCGCTCCGTTTAGTGGCATTTTGGTTGATAAATTTAGCCCAAAACCGATGCTTGTTATCATGATGGCGGTTGAGACCATAAGCGTTTTTATGCTGCTTTTTATAAATTCGCTTGATTATTTATGGCTACTTTTGCTTATCATTTTTGTTAGAAACGGCGTTGGAGGGATGTATTTTCAAGTAGAGATGAGCGTGCTACCAAAAATTTTAAGCAAAGAGAGCTTAAAGCTTGCAAACGAGATCCACTCAATCATCTGGGCGGTCTCATACACCGCTGGCATGGGGCTTGCAGGCGTTTATATACACTTTTTTGGCATAAAAAGCGCCTTTTTGCTCGACGGAGCTCTTTATCTTTGCAGTTTTGGCTTTTTATATCTTTTAAAACTAGACGAGCTAAAGCCAGAATTTATAGAAAAACCTCTGAAAATGCTAAAAAATGGGCTTAAATACCTAAAAGAAAATAGGCTCATCGTGCATCTTATATTTTTGCATGCCTTTGTTGGCATCACAGCTTATGACGCGTTGATCGCGCTTTTGGCTGACTATAGATACGCAAATTTACTCTCAACCTCGCTAGTTATTGGTCTATTAAACGCCTCAAGGTCGATCTCGCTTATGTTTGCACCGGCCATGCTTAGTAAATTTATGAATAAAAAAACGCTCATCTACATCTACATCGGTCAAGGGCTTGGCATCATCATCTGGGCACTCTCTTTGCGAAATTTTTATCTCTCGCTCGTTGGCATCATCTTTGCTGGTTTTTGCACCTCAAGCCTTTGGAGCTACACCTACACACTACTTCAGCAAAACTGCCAAAAAGAGTTTTACGGCAGAGTGATCGCGTATAACGATATGGTTTTTCTTGGATTTAGCGCACTTATCTCATTTGCGATCGGCTTTTTATACGAGCTTGGACTAAGCGTGGAGATGATCGCAGCCTTTATGGGAAGTCTCTTTTTCATTGGAGCCTTTTACTACCACGTAGTTTCAAAAAAGTATGAGATAAGGTAGTTGCGTCTAAATGGCTAGAAATCCAGCCATTTATATTTGCTTACTTTCTAGCAGCTTTTACCGCTTCAAGTAACTCTTCAAAGCCTGCTTTACTTGAGTGCTCGACGTCTTTTAGTATCTCGACACCTGCTAAATGTCCCTTATTTTTGTCAGCAAAAATCGCCATAGCCTTATCTAGTCCGTGATGGACATTTTCGTGGTGTGCAGCTATGCTTGAGAGGGTTCTTGGATCTTTGATGATGGTATTTTTCACATCCTTTTCATACCACTTGCCAAATCTACATTCATGCACACTTTGAATTTTATTTATCTCGCCAATCAAGACGCCTCGGTAGCCATTTAGCTTCATATTGATGTGATCTATCTTGCCGTTACTGACATTGACCTCATTTGTTACGTTTAGCGCTTGATTTAGGATGTTTTGCGTGTTGGCATTTACGCTTGAGATGTTGCCCTCAAAGCCACCTAAAATTTGCATCGCATTTGCTGAAATTTTAGAGAAATTCTCGCTCATTTCGATCATTGTGTTTGCACTTTGCTTAAGGCCATTTATATTTACTTCAACCTCAAGTGTAGCCTTTTGCGTGCGCTCTGCAAGCTTTCTAACCTCATCTGCAACGACTGCAAAGCCTCGTCCATGCTCACCCGCACGAGCCGCCTCGATAGCAGCATTTAGCGCTAGCAAATTTGTCTGATCTGAGATGTCTTTTATGAGATTTATGATCTCAACGATAGAATTTACGCTTCCATCAAGCGAAGAGGCGTCGTTTGAGAGATCGCCGCTCATCTGGTTCACTTGCTCGATCGAGCTTAAAATTTCAGCCGTTTGAGACTTTAGCTCGCCTGTTTCTTTGAAGGTTTTTTCATTTAAATGGTTTATATTTTCAAGCATTTTTAAATTTTCTTCGATGGTTGATTGCAAGAAATTCATACCATCTTGATAGCTAGTAAGCAGCAAATTTACAGCCTCTTGCTTATCCTTAGCTTGCTCTTTTGGCTCGCAAGTTTTGGCATTTTTTAGCTCATTTTTAAGTGCTAAAATCTCAGCCTTTAAAGCTTCATTTTCTCTCTCTAAAGCTTCATTTTTACTACCAAGCTCTTTACTTTTGCTGTCAAAAAACATTTTTCATCCTTTAAAATTTGTAAATTTTGCGTAATTATAACTCTTTTTACTTAAGCCAGTCGTCTAAAATTTGAATTTGCTCTTCAACACTTTTATTTGCCGTGCCACCTTTTGAAGTGCGGGCCTCTTTTGAAGCGTGAAGATCTAGAAATTTTATGGCATTTTCATCTAAATTTTCATCGACACTTTTTAGCTGCTCTTTGTTTAGCTCACTTAGATCAAGCCCCAAGCTTTCAGCCTTTGCGACAGCCTTGCCAGTGATAAAGTGCGCCGTTCTAAATGGGATATTTTTCTCACGCACTAGGTAGTCCGCTAGATCAGTGGCGCTTAGATGCCCAGTTTTTGTCGCTTTTAGCATATTTTTTTCATTAAATTTAGCCGTTTTTATCATCTCATTTAGGATGGTAGCCGAGCTTAAAATGGTTGCAACACTATCAAAAACACCCTCTTTATCTTCTTGCATATCTTTATTGTAAGCAAGCGGCAAGCCTTTCATCGTCGTTAGCAGCGCTACTAAATTTCCATTTACACGCCCAGTTTTGCCGCGTATGAGCTCGGCGACGTCTGGATTTTTCTTTTGAGGCATGATGGAGCTACCCGTGCTGTAAGCGTCACTAATGCTTACAAAGCCAAATTCTTGAGAGCTCCAAAGTATGAGCTCCTCACAAAGTCTAGAAGCGTGCGTCATAAAAACGCTAATGTTAAATAAAATTTCAAGCGCAAAGTCGCGGTCGCTCACGCTATCCATCGCATTTTGCGTGCAGCCTGCAAAGCCAAGCTCGCTTGCAACGATAGTTCTATCTATCTTGTGCGGCGTGCCTGCAAGGGCTGCTGAGCCAAGCGGACTTAGGTTATTTCGCTCATACGAGCTGACAAATCGCTCAAAATCCCTCTTAAACATAAACGCGTAAGCTAGCAAATGGTAGCTAAGGCTTACTGGCTGGGCGTGCTGAAGGTGCGTGTAGCCTG
>JAHADO010000088.1 GCA_018375265.1 Campylobacter concisus
CAAAAGCTATGAAGCTTGATGGCTACACCATGATAAATGGTGGCACTAGCTACGAGACCGATACACTTGTGATCGATGGCAATGTTGATTTTAATAAATTTAAGAGCTTTGAAGAGCTACAAGTGACTGGCAACGAGAAGGTCAGCCTAAAACTAGAAGATCTATATGATATGCTTGACATTAAAAATGGCGATAGCAAACATATCTTGGCAGTTACAGAGGCAGCTGGCGGAGTAGAGCTAGCAGGCTTTAAACTTTCAGACTACGCAAGAGGTCTAAAAGAAGGCTTTACAAGATATGAGGCCGACTTTGGTTTTCAAAATAACGGCAGATCTTATACGGAGAAAGGCTATATCGATGTAAAAGATGGTATCAATGTCGATCTTGGTGCTAAGCCAGAGCCTACTCCTGTTGAGCCAGTCGAGCCTGTAAATCCAGCTCCAGCCCCACAGCCTGAGCCTCAGCCTGAGCCAAAACCCGAACCTAAACCTGAGCCAAAACCCGAACCAGCTCCGCAACCAGAGCCTAAACCAGAGCCGACACCTGAACCAACTCCAGAGCCAAAACCAGAACCACAGCCTGCACCTGATCCAGAGCCAGAATATATAAATGAATATGACTCAAAATATGTAAAAGACATAGGCATATATGGCAAACGAGGCTTTCAGATCGAAAACCATGAAAAATCGAATATGTGGGAACATAACAATTTAATATTTGAGCTAAGGGGTGAAGTGGCAGAGGCTGACGCGGATCAAAAAATCGATGTGAAGCTTAAATTTAGTGGAGAGGCGACTTACGGCAAAGACTACGATAAAATTCAGTACTCACTTGATAATGAAAACTGGATAGACCTAGATAGTAGTGGCGTCATAAAAGGTCTAAGAGCGGGCGATATCAACAAAGTAGTTGTTCGTGCAAATGTAATAGACGATAAAGAGCTAAATGAAGGCAAGCTTTTGTCTGAAAATAGTGAAAAATTTTATGAGAGCTGGGATAAAGAAAAGTTATTTAAAGATGCAGATAAGGGCGTTGAAAACAATCACTACTACAGCGAGAGTGTGATCTTAGAATTTAGTATAGATAACGCTAAATATACGTATGAGGGTGGCATCATAGATAATGACCATATAACAACTGTAAATAGCGAATTTCACAACGACAAACGCTTTGATGTAGAGTATCTTCAAAATGGAGATAATGTCTTAAATTTCAACAATGCAACCGTAAGTCATAAAGAAGGAGAAGAACCTAGTAAGATCCATTTTAGTGAAGTATATAGTAACTCTGGAGACACTGAGGTCAATATCAATAGTTCAAATTTAAATTGGCTTGATATTAGAACTAATACTGGAAAAGATAAGATTGATATCAATAACTCAAATTTAAATAATGTCACTATCGACACCCGTAACGGGAATGATACTATAAATATAAATGGTGGAACGCACGAAAAAGTTGAGATCAATGCGGGCTTTGGCAATGATGTCATAAACATAAATGGTGGAGTTTTTAACAAAGAGACCATCTATCTTGGCATTAACAGCGATATCTTAAATATAACAGGTACAAAAGCTGATCATGTAAAAATGACAGATATTGACATAAGCACTAATGCTAATAAGCTTAATGGTGCCTTCCAATTGGTTGGTAATGAATTAATTAAAGGCGATGAAGACGTTATAAATATCAAATACACTGACATTAACTCAACAACATCAGCAGAAAAAAGTGCGATCTATGCAGGATCATCAAAAGGTACTATAAATATAGATAGCTCAAACCTTGATAACGTAGAACTAAATGGAGGCAGTAGAGTCCCTTCATTTGGAGAAACTTATCATACAGATATAAATTTAAAGTCATCTACCCTAAAAGATGTAGATATCATGGCTTATATAAATGAAATGCATGTGGTAGTTGAAGATACTCACGCATCAGCTAGTGGTTTGCCAGCTGAACACCATGCGAACTGGATTTTGAGTGGACATGAAAATGCAAAAGATTATTTGGAGCTAAGATCTGGAAGCTTAACTAATATAAAAATAGATCTATCGGATGGCAGTGATAGTGTCTTTATATCTAAAGATATGAAGCTTGAGGGTGGCACTAGCATTCTTGGTGGATACTCAGACAATAGAAGTCGCTATGATCACGATACGCTTTTGGTTGATGGTCAGATAGACTTTACAAAGGTTAAGAGCTTTGAAGAGTTAAAGGTTACTAGCAATGAAAAGGTCACTCTAAAAGCTCTTGATATAGCTGATATGCTCGATGTCGGACACGAACATAGTAATAATTTGCTTCAAATAACTCAAGCAAGTGGCGGAGTAAAACTTGAAGGCTTTAGTAAATCTGCTGCTAACGCAGTAGAGGGCTTTGAAAGATATGAGGCGAATTACGGCACAACTACAGCTTATATCGATGTAAAAGAAAACATCCACGTCGATCTTTAAAATTTAGACCCTTTTTGGGTCTAAATTCTCTCTGAACTAATCTAAATTTTTAACTTTAAATTTAAAAGTATTTACAAAGCATTACTTAATGTAATTTTATTGTCAATTCTTATTTAAAAAAATTTATTATAATCTTGACTTACATCAATACTATTCAAGGAGAATTTATGCAAGAAAATGAGTTTATAACAGAATTTAACGACCCCACGTTATCTGTGATAGCAAGAAACAACAAAGTAAAAGAGGGAGCTAGTGAGCCATACATCATCTATGACATATCAGCTTTAAATCTACCTGCTGATACAACAAGTGGTGATCTTAGTTTTAAACTAAATGCAAAGCACGAGACAAATAACTACGATAAAACTATCGAAATTTCAAGAGACGGCGGTAAAAGCTGGGAGGCTTTAGATGAAAGCAATGTATTAAAAGATGTGAAATTTGATCAAATTTCAACCATAAAGGCTCGTGTTAGAGTGATTGATGATAACGGAGAGCTTGAAAATAATCAAAACGAAGGCGAAATGACACAAAATTTAAGCACTCTTGGAGCTATTAAATTTTATGGCACTTATGAAAACGAACTAAGTTTAGAAGTGAAAGTCGATGGCTTCATAAGCGCTTTGGCTAATGCAAGCGTGGTGGATAATGATCACAATGTATATCTTGACGGCACTATAAGAGAAAAGGGCTATGAGATAAATTTAGACGATGGCGATGATACGCTAACTATCGCAGCAGGAGCCCAAAAGAGTGTGATCGATACTAAGGCTGGCAATGATATGATCGTCTTTGGTGCTGGAGCTTATATGCAAGGTCTTAGAGAAGATGACAAAGAGGCTGTAAATGTAAAAATGGGTGATGGCGACGATACATTTAAGATGAATGTAGGTAGCGCTATCTTTCACGCTGGCGTTGATCTAGGCGATGCAGATGCAAATGGCAAAAACGAAGACAAGCTAGAGCTAAACTCAGTTGTGGGTGTGATAAACTCAAGCTTTACAAGTGGAAGTGGTGATGATAAATTTAACGTGAGCGAGGGAGGCAATATAAATGGCGTGGTTTTTGACACAAAAGGCGGCAACGACACTGTAAATATAACTAGCGGGACAGTTGCAAACGGACTTTTGGTGAAGACAGGCGCGGGCAAGGACTTCGTAAATTTCGAAAACTCTAAATTTCAAAACTCAGCAGTAGAGAGCGGAAGTGGCGATGATGTAGTGCTGATAGATCACTCAAATGTTAGCTCAAATGATAACTCTAGCTCATATATAGCAAGCGGTGATGGCGATGATCTTATCAAAATTTATGGCTCGACTTATATCAAATCAAAAATTTATGCAGGCGAGGGCGACGATAGGGTTTATATCGGTGGTTCAGGCGTAGATGAGGTAGATATAGACCTTGCTAATGGAGCTGATAAAGTAGAAGTAGTAGCAAGCCACTTTGCAAACTCAAAGCTCGATCTTGGCTGGGGCGGTGAGAAAAAAATGAGTGTGGTAGAAAACTCAGATATAAATGGCGTACTAGTAAGATCAGGCGAAGCAAACGATAGTATAAGTGTAAAAGACTCAAGCTTGATAAATAGTGCATTTGAGCTAGCTAACGGAGATGACAAGGTAGTTTTAGAAAATGTAAAATACAGCTCAAATGACGCCGCTAGCTCATATATCGCAGCAGAAAATGGTAACGATAGCGTCACGATAAGTAATGATAGTATCCTAGAGAGGATAAATTTCTATATGGGCGATGGCAATGATGGTGTAAATTTAAGTAGTAGCCACATTTTAAATTCAAACATCTATCTAGGTAGCGGATATGATATATTTAACGCAACAAACTCAAGTGTAAGAGATACTTTGATAGAGAGTGGAGATGGCTTTACTACCATAGGCTTTAGCGGCTCAAACGTAGAGAACTCAACTATCGTAACTGGCAAAGATGATGATACTATCGTGCTAGATAGAGGCGAGATAAGTGGTAGCAAAATTTTCACTCAAGATGGCAGTGACGGTGTCGTCGTTGGCTCAAATTTAACTAAGAGTGTGATAAATACAGGCAAAGATAGTGATGCGCTAAGCGTGGCTGATGGTGTAAATTTAAAAGATACATACATCTCAACTGGCGATGATAATGATAGCGTAAGTATAGGTAAAGGCGTGATACTAGAAGGCAGTCACATAAACGGCGGAGACGGCGTGGATAAGTTATTTATCTCTGAGGCTATTGATTTTAGCAAGGTAAGTGGCTTTGAAGTGCTTGATCTAACAACCTCTAAACCAGAGGGCAACGGCGTGACACTAAATCATATAAGTCTAGATCTAAATTTAGCCGACGTGCTTCATATCACAGGCAACAACCTCGATACTGTTCTTAGGATTAACGGCGATAAAGACGAATTTGGTAAAGGCGATAGCATCACGCTTCACGACTTTACAAAAGGTGAGTCAAACGATGGCTACACTCTTTACACATCAAATCAAAGCACAGTTTCTATCGAGATCAAAGATCAAATCGATACAGTTATAGCTTAAAATATCATTTTATAGATTTTTAGACCTAGTTTTTACTAAGTCTAAAAATCACTTCAATATCACTTAAAATTTACAAAAAATTTTCTAAATGTAACATATATTAAAATAATGTAACTATATTGTACCTAGGTACAATTTACAATTTCTCCTAATAGTTATAAAATAATGCCAAAATTAATTTAGCCCAAAAGGAATTAACATGGCAAAGAAATTAGGCACAATCAAGTCTATATCAGGTTTTGCTGAGGTTATCGCAGTAGATAAAAGTGGTAACCAAAGAGTACTAAAAGTTGGTGATAGCCTTTATGAGGGTGAGACGGTAAAAACAACTTCAGCTGATTCTAAGGTTGTGATAGCGACAAATAATGGAAAAGAGCTATCAATGATCGGCGAAGATACACTAAGTCTCGATCCAAAGGCAACTGCTGCTGATTCACAAGTAGCAGCACTTCAAAAAGCATTGTTAAATGGTGCAAATTTAGAAGATCTAGAAGAGACAGCAGCTGGTGGCAATAGCGGCGGTCGTGGTGATGGCATGAGCCTTGGCGAGACTAGATTTGAGCATGGCGGACACTACTCAAACATAAATGCTAGTACAAGTGCGATCAATCCTTTAGGCGCTGCATCTTTTGCAGGTCCAGTTGAGGGTAAAAGTGGCGGTTTAGACAGCGGTCGTGGCGGTAGTGATGACGATACAGCAGGCACTGGTACTACTATCGATCCAGAAACTACTAGAAAACCAAGCAACCCAGAAATTAAATTCCCAGAAGATACAAACAAAGATGGCAAAATTTCTGATGATGAAAACAAAGCTGGTGACAAAGATACTGGTAAAACAACAGTAGAAGTTACTATACCAAAAGATGGTTCAGTAAAACCAGGTGATAAAGTAGTTGTTACTGATGACAATGGCAAAAAGACTGAAA
>JAHADO010000089.1 GCA_018375265.1 Campylobacter concisus
TGAAAGCATACGTTTGGAATGACGAGAAAAAACCAACTGATTATGTTGAAGAAGAAATTCCAGCTGAGCTTAAAGATAAGGCTGAAGAATACCGTGCAAAACTAATCGAAGCTGTTTCTGAGACAGATGATAGCTTGATGGAGAAATTCTTTGCAGGTGAAGAGCTAACTGAAGAGGAGATCAAAAAAGGCATAAAAGCAGGCTGCTTAAGAATGACTATCACGCCTATGCTTTGCGGAACCGCGTTTAAGAACAAAGGTATTCAGCCTCTACTTGATGCTGTTGTTGATTATTTGCCAGCTCCAGATGAGATCGCAGCAATAAATGGTGTTTATGAAGATGGCACTGAAGTGACTGTTGAAAGTACAGATGATGGCGAATTTGCTGCTCTTGCGTTTAAGATTATGACTGACCCATTTGTTGGACAGCTAACATTTATCCGTGTTTATAGAGGAAGCCTTGAAAGCGGTAGCTATGCTTACAACACAGTTCAAGACTGCAAAGAGAGAATCGGCCGCTTACTAAAAATGCACTCAAATAAACGTGAAGAGATTACAGAACTTTTCGCTGGTGAAATCGGTGCTGTTGTTGGTCTAAAAAATACCTTAACTGGCGATACTCTTGCAAGTGAAAAAGATAAAGTTATCCTTGAGAGAATGGACTTCCCAGAGCCAGTTATCAGTGTCGCGGTTGAGCCAAAAACAAAAGCAGATCAAGAAAAAATGGCGATCGCTCTTCAAAAACTAGCTCAAGAAGATCCAAGCTTTAGAGTTAGCACTGATGAAGAGAGCGGACAAACTATCATTAGTGGTATGGGTGAGCTTCACCTAGAGATCATTGTTGATCGTATGCTTCGTGAATTTAAAGTTGATGCTGAAGTTGGTCAACCACAAGTTGCTTACCGCGAGACTATCCGTAAGGCAGTTGAGCAAGAGTATAAGTATGCTAAACAATCAGGTGGTCGCGGTCAATACGGTCACGTATTCTTACGTATCGAGCCACTTCCAGCTGCTAGCGGATTTGAATTTGTTAACGATATCAAAGGTGGTGTTGTTCCAAAAGAGTACATCCCAGCTGTTGAAAAAGGTTGTAAAGAAGCGCTTCAAAGCGGTGTTCTTGCTGGATATCCAGTTGAAGATGTTAAAGTTACACTTTTCGATGGTAGTTACCACGAAGTTGACTCATCTGAAATGGCATTTAAACTTGCTGCTTCAATGGGCTTTAAAGAGGGCGCTAGAAAAGCAGGTGCGGTTATTCTTGAGCCTATGATGAAAGTTGAAGTTGAGACACCAGAAGAGTATATGGGCGATGTTATCGGTGACCTTAATAAGCGCCGTGGTCAAGTAAATTCAATGGATGATAGAAATGGTGTAAAAATCATTGCTGCTTATTGTCCACTTGCTCAAATGTTTGGCTACTCAACAGATCTTCGCTCAATGACTCAAGGTCGTGCGACTTACTCTATGGAATTTGATCACTACGAAGAAGTTCCTAAAAATGTAAGTGAAGAGATTATTAAAAAGAGAAATGGCTAATTAGCCAAAATAGGGCAGAGTGATCTGCCCTTTAAAATTTAACTACTTGTGCAAAATTAAACTAACTTGCAAATTTGTCCTCATAGCTCAGCTGGATAGAGCGCAGAATTCCTAATTCTGAGGTCGTGAGTTCGAACCTCGCTGGGGACACCACTCCTGCTTTAAATACCACCTCATAAAAATCTTTTATAGAGTGCTATAAATCATTTATATTTAGAATTCTTATTTTTATAAGTAGTTGTGTTTGGCATATAAATAAATTTATTTTTTAATGAATTATTTGTATGACCTCACTATCAATAAAATTTATCAACAAAATTTTATATATTTAATAATCCATGCTAACATTTCAAAAATTTATTTAAGGAGAGTAGATGAAAAAAATTTTACTTTTAGGAGCCGTTTGTTGCATGTTGTCAGCTGATGTTAAAACTGTTAATATAAGCCCAGATGAGATCAAAAAATATGATCAGATCGTTGATATTAGAACTCCATCTGAATGGCAAGAGACTGGCATCATTGCTGGTGAGAAGACCATCACTTTTGATCCAAGTAATAAGAGTGCATTTTTAGATGAGCTTTCAAAAGCGGTTGATATCAAAAAGCCTATCGCTCTTGTTTGTAGAAGCGGCAGAAGAAGCACAGCAGCAGCTACAGCGATAGATAGCACAGATCTTAAGATTATAAATTTAGATGGTGGCATGAGTAGTTTGATCGAGCAAGGCTACAAAACTACACCTTATAAAAAATAGACAAATTTCTAAATTCTACTTTTGACTACAAGATAAAATTTAACTTGTAGTCAAAATTTATACTAAATAATAAAAATTATTACTTAATTAACCAACGATTAACTCTAACTGCATATAATTTCATCACATTTAAACAATAAAAAAAGGAGACAAAATGTCAAAAGTTATTTTACAGTTAAACACAATTCAGGCTGATGCAAATGCACTTTATATCAAATTTCATGATCTTCACTGGAACGTAAAAGGTATTCAATTTTTCAGCGTCCACGAGTACACTGAAAAAGCTTATGAGGATATGAGTGAGATTTTTGATGACGCAGCTGAGAGAGCTCTTATGCTTGGTGGCAGACCTATCGTCAAGGCTGAGGAGTTAGCAAAAGTCGCTCACATAAAACATGAGCCAAAAGAGAGCTACACTCCGACTGAAGTTTTGGATATTGTTTTGGCTGATTACAAGCACCTTTTGGGCGAGTTTAAAAAGCTTGATGAGCTTGCAGAGGGTGACACAACAACTCAGATGTACGCGCAAGATCAAATAGCTAAATTTGAAAAAGCCATCTGGATGCTAAACGCAACACTTGGTAAATAATCACAGCGGGAGCTCTCCCGCTTTACCCTAAATAAATTCCACCTTTTGGCGATATAGTTTTTATAAACTTATAGGAGCCAAATATGCAAATCAGTCAAATAGTAAGCTCATACAACACTTCAAGTGTAAAAGAAAATGTAAAATCAGAAATTTCACTTCATAAAGATGAAAAAGAGGTTTCTAAAAAGCAGCCTGAGGTTTCAAATTTAAGCGCAAAAGAGATATCAAATAGCTACTTTTTGCAGTATCAAAAAGATATTACTCAAAATACTAGTTTAAATTTACTAGCCCAAGGTGGTCTAAACTTTAGTGTGCCTGAAAATTTATCAGACATTTTAGCTGGACTTGATCTAGCAGGCATCGGCTACAACGGCAAAGCTCTAGGAGAGCTAAGTAGCGATGAGGCGAGCGAGCTAGTTAGTGAAAATGGCTTTTTTGGCATCGCAAATACAGCTGATAGGATAGCTGGCTTTGTGTTAAATGGCGCAGGTGATGATGTAGAGAAGCTAAAAGTTGGTAGAGAGGGCGTGGCAAAGGGCTTTGAGGATGCAAAGAAAATTTGGGGCGGTGAGCTTCCTGAAATTTCACAAAAGACTATCGAAAAGACTCTTGAGGCGCTCGATAAAAAGATTGCTGAGCTTGGCGGTAACGTCTTAAACGTATCAGCCTAAATTTCTTGGGGTCTCTCCCAAGAAATTTGTATATTACTGTAAGCACAAAACTCAAATTTTAAAATTCGCAAATTTTATTTAATCTTAAAAGCTATACTTTTCTCTTTATATTAAGGAGAAAAGATGAAAGCTAAAATTTTATTTCCTCTAGCAGTAGCTACTATGTTTTTGGGATGTTCATTTTTTGATGACAACCCACCAGTCCGCAAGCAACCAAGGCAAGCTACTAAAACTATGCCTGCAAAAAGCTCCATCAAAGGCTTCATAAAAGATGTCAGCTATAAAGATTCGAAATACTGCTACGAGATAGTAGCCAGCGATGTGAAAAATCATAAACTAAACAAAGCAAATTTTTGTGCAAACAGATATTATTACGATAAGGGAGATCTTGTCTATGCGACTTTTTACGCAGATAAGCTCATAGACATGCTTCTTATAAAAGAGGGCGGCTCTAGAGGCGTATATAATGGCATAAGAAAACCACAAAATGAAGTAGTCGTAAAAATAAAAAATATAAAAACGAATATCGATGTGCCAAAAGAGGAGAAAATTTCTTTTTAGATTACCGTTGATTTACTGCTAGCATATATAATTTCATCAGCAATCAAAACTAGAACTCCTTTTAAGGGGCAAAGCAACGGCCCCTTTTTCCTTTTATCCCTTTTTTAAAAGTCTCATTTGTAAAAGTTAAATTATCAAAATATACCTCTTTTTGGTTAAAATCGGTAAACGATCGGTAACAAAAATGCAAAATTTTATGATTTTTTAAGCTTCATCTTAAAATTTATTGATTATAATCGTCGACACAAAAACCTTAAAAGGAGAAAAAATGAAACTAACAAAAATTAGTTTAGCCGCTTTGGTTGCTTTAGGCGCATTCTCAAGTGTAGCAAGTGCTACTCCACTTGAAGAAGCTATAAAAAATGTTGATCTTTCTGGTATGGCAAGATACAGATATACTCATGTACATGATTATGACAAAACACAAAAAAATGTTAAAAAATCAAATGAGGCTGGCCATAACTTTAAAATGATCACAAATTTTAAAGCTGCTATCGATGATAACTTCTTTGGCGTTGTTGGTTTAAGATACAATGCTACTGATGGCTCAGGTGATAATGCTGGTGCTGGTACAGATAAAACAAACACAACTGGAACTTTTGGTGTTCACCAATTCTATCTTGGCTATAAGATCGGCGGTACTACTATAACAGCTGGTAAACAAACTATTGACTCATACTTTACTGATGACGCAATCGGTACTGGCGTAAGAGTAGTAAATGAAGATATTGAAGGTCTTACTCTAACAGCTTTAGCTTTTGATGCTCTTGAAGGCAATGGCGAGAGCGATGGCAAATTATATGATGCAGCTGTAACTAATAAATTAGATAGATATGATGTTGGTAACTTATATGCAGCTGGTATTGCTGGTTCATTTAATCCAGTTAGCTTCCAACTATGGTACGGTACATTAACTAATCTAGCTGATGTACTTGCAGCTGATGTTTCAGCTAAATTCGACATCACTAATGACTTTGCCCTAGGTGCAAGACTTAACTATGCAAATAGCACAGCTGATAAAGAAGCTAAAAACATCCTTGGATACAATGATGGTAACTTCTATGCTGGCGAACTTTCAACTTCACTATTTGGTTTTGACCTAGCTGCTGGTTATATCGGCTGGAAAGCTCAAGATAAAGGTATATCAGCATTTACATTTGAAGATCAAGGTAGCCTAATAACTGCTGGTGAAGATGTATTTGACTGGACATATGCAGAGGGTAAAGGTAACTTCTTCTATGCAACAAGTGCATATACATTTGATAAATTCAAAGTTGGTTTAGATTATGTTAAAGGTACTCAAAAAACTTCAGCTGGTGCTGGTAACCCAGATGTAAAAGATAAAGTTGAAGAATTTGTTCCAAGATTTGCTTACCAATACAACAAAAAGCTAACATTTAGCTCATTCTACTCTTTCCAAACTCACAAACTACCTAATGATGTGAAGACAAAAGAAGACAAATTTAGATTTGAAGCTAAATACTCATTCTAATTCATAGCTCGTTAATCAACTTATGATATAATCCCGGGTCGGAGCAATCTGATCCGGGATTTTTAAATTTAGAGCAAAATTTCAAGGAAACTCATGAAAAATATCAAAATTTCTTTTTTGGCGTGTTTTTTGGTGGCAAATGCCTTTGCAGCTTCTCAGGTTTATTATATAGAAGCTCGTGGCGAGTTTGGTAAAGAGCTTGCCGAAATGGCAAAAAAGCAGGCTAATGACAGAAATGAAAAAGTAAATGTCTATGTCGATGAAGATCCAAGACGCT
>JAHADO010000090.1 GCA_018375265.1 Campylobacter concisus
TGATAAAGTGCCGCCATGATCATAAAACCAACCCAGCCAAGAGCGCCGTCGTGAACGTGTCCTGGTACCCAGTCAGTAAAGTGCGCTAGGGCATTTACAGACTTGATAGAAAGTATCGGGCCTTCAAGTGTTGAGAACATATAAAATGTCGAAGCTAGAACCATAAATTTAATAAGCGGACTCTCTCTAAGCTGCGCCCACTCGCCCTTCATCGTAAGAAGGATGTTTATCGCTGAACCCCACGAAGGCAGGATCAAAACGATAGAAAAGACTGAGCCCATAGTCTGCATCCAATCAGGAGTAGCAGAGTAAATAAGGTGGTGTCCGCCAGCCCAAAGATAGATAAACATCAGACCCCAAAATGAAAATAGCGATAGTTTATATGAAAATATCGGCTGACCGCTCTCTTTTGGTAAGAAATAATACATTTGAGCGATGATCGCCACTGTAAAGACGAATGCAACCGCGTTGTGGCCGTACCACCACTGAACCAAAGCATCGTTTGAACCAGCGTACATAGAGACAGAGTGCAGCCATGAGCCATATCCTGTAACAAGTCTTGTTGGAATTTCCATATTGTTAAATAGATATAGCATCGCAACGCCAAGAAATGTAGCGATGTAGTACCAAACTGAGATGTAAAGTGTCTTTTCGCGGCGGATGCCGATGAGACCAAATATACTAACACCCCAAAGCACCCAAACAACAACCACTGCGATATCTAGTGGCCACTCAAGCTCAGCGTACTCTTTTGCTGTGCTCTCGCCCATAAAAAGCGTAACAACAGCTAAAATCATAACAAGCATATATAGCCAAAAATGAAGTTTGCCGATAAACATCAAAAATGGCGACTCGCTCATCGAGACCTTTAAAACACGCTGTCCGATGTAGTACCAAGTGGCAAAGATACCTGAGAGCATGAAGCCAAAAATGATGCCGTTAGTATGAAGAGGACGCAACCTCCCAAACGCCGAATATTCGCCGGCTATGTAGTTAAGCTCTGGACAGGCCATTTGAAAAGCTATAACTACGCCAACAACCATGCCTATGATACCAAAGAGTATCGTGGCAAACATGAATAGCTTTGCTACACTATAATCATAGTGCAGTAGCTGAGATGGTCGCATAAAATATCCTCCTAGTTAAATTTATATTAATGATTCGTTATTTTAAAGTATAAGAACTATAAAAAAACTTAATTAATATAAATTCTCATTAACTAAGAAAGTCTTCTGTCTATTTTGTAACCAAGTCCTGGGACATTTTTTATAAAATTGTTGCCAACTTTGTCTCTAACGCGCTTAACAAAGGTTCTGATAGCTGCTTCTGTAACGCTCTCGCCAACCCAAACGACGCTTTTGATCTCATCATGAAGCACGAGTGTACCAAGTCTTTTTATCAAAAGTGAGATAAATGCGAGCTCTTTTTTAGTAAGTGAAATTTCAACGCCATCTCTGATAAGTACGCGCTTGATCTTATTAAAGCTATATCCGTTTGCAACTTGGATGATGTTTGCAGTTTCTATCTTGCTTTTTGCGACATTTTCTATCGTTTTTAAAAGATCATCTGCCATGATAGGTTTTATAAGATACTTATCAACGCCAACATCGATAGCCTTTAATAAAGTCTCTTTTTCACTATGCGCACTTAGGACGATGACAGGTGTGTCTTTAGAAATTTCCTTGATATATCTTGTCATATCAAGTCCATCACTAATTGGCATAAATACATCTGTAATTACCATATTTGGGTTGTATTTTTTAAATTTTTTCAAACCTTCATCACCATTTTGAGCAGTAAAAACTTTCTCAAAATTGTCACTTAGCACATCGTGCATGATCTTTTTGCTGTCGCTATCGTCTTCGACAAGCAAAACCGTTAGGTTCTTTAAAATTTTATTCATCTATCTCTCCTTTGTGTGGTAACTTTATTAAAAAACAGGCTCCATTATCGCTGTTGCCCGCTGTTATTTCTGCGTTAAATTGATCGATTATTTGCTTTGACATATAAAGTCCTAAGCCAGTGCCTTTGGCATCTTCTTTGGTAGTAAAATATGGCTTAAAAATCTCATCTATCACATTTTTATCTATGCCACCACCGTTATCTTCTACGCTTAGGTAAGCAAATTTTTCATCACTATCAATCTTTATTTTTATATTTTTATCTTCTATCTTTTGTAAATTTAGTGCGTCTTTTGCGTTATTTAGTAAATTTATGATGACTTGCATGAGCCTGTTTTTATGACCATAAATTTTTGAGTCCTCTAACACCTCAAGCTCTATATGAACGCCCTCTTTTTTCATCACGCCTTTTACGATCTGTATAGATGCTCTGGCTGCGTCTGCTAGGCTAAATTCTTGAGAAAGTGTGTTTGGATTTAAAAACGAGCTAAACTCATCAGTAGTTTCTGACATATACTTTATGATCTGCATAGCCCTCTCATAAGAGCCGATAAATTCGTTATCTTCGCTACCTGCAAGCTTTTTCATCTTATATAAAACTAAACTTAGCTCATTTAGCGGCTGCTTCCACTGATGAGTTATATTTGCCATCATCTCGCCCATCATCGCAAGCTTAGCAATCCTCATGCCATCGCTACTTGATAGAAAATTTTCATCTAAATTTAAACTAGGCATTTGCTCTATATCCTAAAAATGATAGATAAAGTCCGTTTAAGATCATTATGCAAGCTGAGAGCTTAAACATGATCTCTTTAAATTTCTCTCTTAGTAAGCCAAAGACGAAACTAGCTAGCAACATCGCTGGTAAGGTGCAAAGCCCAAAGATAAGCATTATTAAGGATGCGTCAGCCACATTTGCGCTTAAAACTCCAAGCGCTAAGAAATAATAGACCACACCACAAGGCAAAAGCCCATTTAAAAAGCCAAGTAGCAAGAAATTTGCCAAATTTCTCTTTTGCACGCTTGTTTTTGCCATTTTTACTATAAATTTAAGTGCTTTTTCGCTCTCAACAAATTTTAAAAGCTCGCCCCTAAAAAGCAGTGCGATGCCAATAAATGCGATCACTAAGCCAACTATGAAAAATATCACACCCCTTGCTTGCATACCAAAACTAATGGCTGCTCCAAAAGCGCCAAACAAAGCTCCCAAAGCCACATAAGCAAAGACTCTAGCTAGGTTATAAAGCGTGCTTAGCATTAAAATTTTACTCTTACTTTTGCCTTTAAAAAATAGAGCTTGTAAGCCCAAAAACCCGCTACACATGCCAACACAATGACTAAAGCTGCTCATAAAAACAACCGCGATGATCGTGTAGAGGCTTATATCTTGCATTATAAAATTTCTAAAAACTGCTTAAATATATATTTGCTCTCGTTAGGGCCACTGCTTGCTTCTGGGTGATGTTGCACCGAGAAGATCGGATAGTCCTTGTATCTTACGCCCTCGATCGTGTTGTCAAACAAATTTCTATGTGTCACAACAGCTACTTCAGCGATGCTCTCTGGTACGTTGTAGTTGTGATTTTGCGTTGTTATCTCGATCGCTTTTGTCTCTAAATTTAGCACAGGATGATTTGCTCCGTGCTGACCAAATTTAAGTTTATATGTCTCATATCCAAAGGCATTTGAAAGCAGCTGATGTCCAAGGCAGATGCCAAATATCGGGATCCTAGCCTCTATCATCTTTTTGATCTCGGCGATCTCAGCCTTTAAATTCTTTGGCTCACCTGGGCCATTTGATAAAAATACCCCGTTTATCTCGCCATTTTTAAATTTCTCTATCAAAACCTCAGCCTTGGTATCGTGTGGTACGACGATAACCTCAAGGCCAGTTTCGCATAGCTCATTTAGGATATTTCTCTTTACACCAAAGTCAAAAACAGCTATCTTTTTACCGATACTTTTTAGCGGCTTATATGACTTTAAATTTCTATCCCAAGCGCCTTTTTTATGCTCGTACTCATCCATTGCGCTAACTGTTTTTACATAGTTTATATTTTCTATACGTCCGCTACTTTCAAGCCTGCGTTTTAGCTCATCTTTGTCGCTTATCTGCGTTGAGATGTATGCCATCAAAGCGCCCTCATCACGTAGCATCTTTGTTAGATATCTAGTATCAACGTCATAAACGCCAAATTTGCCCTGCTCTTCGAAAAATTTGCCTAAAGACTTTTGCGAGCGGTAGTTTGAGGGAATTTCGTTATAGTTTCTCATTATGACGCCGCTTGCGTGAATTCTAAGGCTCTCCATATCATCTTCGTTTATGCCAACGATGCCGATCTCTGGCATAGTAAAGACGATAAACTGACCAGCATAGCTTGGATCGCTCATGATCTCCTCATAGCCAGTCATAGAGGTATTAAAAACGAGCTCGCCTGCACACTCGCCGTGAGCACCAAAGGCCTTTGCCTCTAAAAAAACGCCGTTTTCAATGTAAATATAAGCTTTCATTAAAGCATTCCTCTTTTTTTAAGCTCATCTTGATATAAACGCTCAAAAATCAGGTCGTATTCATCAGTTCCTGGGATAAGCTTGCGTTTGTAGTTTTGCATCATCTCATAGACGCTATCTTCTATCTTCTCGTAGCTCTTTAGATACTCATCTATCGAGCCATATATCACGTTTTTTACGCGGTTTTCAGATACGCTATAATCAACCAACCCGCTCTTCCAAATAGTTTCAAGTATCTTGTGGGCGACATTGCTAAATCTATCTTCATGAGTTAAAATGACGTCAAATTCGCCAGCAAGTTTCTTTTTAACGAGCCAAAACATATTTTTGCGGTCGATTTGCATCGTTTGCATCTCGTCCTCGTTTTTCTCTAAAAGCTCATTTACTCGCTCGTCTAGCGCTCTTTCTTTTTGAACGTCAGTAGTTAAAATTTCACTTGCTTTTGCTACGATTGGCTCGATACCTTTGTTTAACTTTACAAAACCACAGTTTAAAAGATCTATTGCTATTTTATGTGAGACATAAGGTACGTGTGGAAGTTTTATACGCATTTTAAACCTTTAAATTTTTATGCCATTGTAACTAAATAAAGGTAAAACTTTACTTTGAAATTTTAACGACTTTATCATTGTCACTTCTTAGAAAATAAATTTCTCTTCGTCCGTCATAAAGGACTTTGCCACTTGTTTTTTGCTCGTTTTGTAAATTTGAAGATAGATCCATCTCAAGTGGCTTACTCATAAAATAAGCCTCGCCCAAGCTTCGTCCAAAATCAGGATACCAACTAAGTGCGCAAAGCACGAGCAAGAGCAGATAAAAAGCTCTAAAAATTTTTCTAAATGGCGCGTAAAAGAAACAATATCCAAATATAAAAAACACAGGTAAAAGCCACAAAAAAGGCACATTATCCACAAAAATCACATTGAAATACTCGTTTATGCCATAAAATGAAAAGTAGTTGTTGTAAATTCCAACAAATAGCGTAAAAATAGGAGCAAGAACAAATATAATGCCAGTAAAAAATGCATTAAAAATTTTCATAAGCTCTCCTTTTTTCGTGGGATTATATTAAATTTTAGCTTTATTATTGCTCTAAATTTATTAATTAAGAAATTTCAAACCCCAAAATGTCACAATTTTTCAAATAAAACAGAGTTAAAACGATAAATTTTAAATTAGTGTGACATTTTTTAGATGAAAAATAAGAGATTTTTTTGAAACTTTTTGGGTAAAAAAGAGAAATTTAAAATTTAGCCTTTGCCATAAAAGCAAAGACTAAAAGGGAGTTTTTAAGCTTTTTTCTTCATATCAAATTTATTAGCCATGAAGCCAACAAGACCAACAAAGAAAAGACCACCGCAGATATTACCAAGTGTAACAATGGAAGAAGCAAGAATTCCAATGGGAATGCTTAAAAGAGATCATATAAAAACAATGATGGAAATGAACAGAATA
>JAHADO010000091.1 GCA_018375265.1 Campylobacter concisus
GTAAAGGAAACCATGAAGAAAACGTTTAAATTTCTTTGTTCTTTAATTTTTATGCTATTTATCGCAGGATGTGCAAAAGATCTTATCATAAGCAACACCCCAAATTCAAACTTAAACTACCACGGTGACAACGTACCAGTGACTATCATCGCTTACAAGCTGAAAGATGTGGCAAAATTTCAGCAAGCTAGCTTAGTTGATCTAACTGAGAAAAATGGCGAAATACTTGGTCAAGACAAGATAGACTCGATAAAAACGCAAATTCAGCCAAACACAAACAGATATGCTTTTACAAATGTCGATCCAGACGAAGTGCCATACGTAGGCATTTTGGTGCTTTATGCTGATCAAAGCAAGACAAATATCAAAGCTTACAAATCAACAAAAGAAGCAAAAGAGAAAAATATAGTTTTTGAGATAACTAAAAATGGCATAAATACCATAGACGCTAGCAGCTCTAAGATCCAAGCAAGCAAATAAAATGTCTGATAAACTAAAAGTTGTCTGGTACAACGGAATGAATGTTGATAAGGTTCATTTCGAGCAGCAAGAGAGGTATTTTGAGAGAAATTTAAATCTAAAAACCATCTCGTCTTTATCAAATTTATATGGAGTTTTGGAGCTTGAAATTTCAAGCGAGCTTTTGCTTCAAGGCAAGATAGGGCTAAATAAAATTTCTTGCATCTCACAAGATGGTACGATATTTAACGCCCCAGATCAAGACGACCTACCAGAGCCACTTGAGATAAGCCCTAGCGAGCTAAATTCTGCTGTCATAGTGCTAAAGCTACCAGTTAGCTCAGGGCTTGTTGATGTTAGCTTGCAAAACAACCTGCCAAATCTAAAATTTACAGCTAAACAAGCGCTCATTAGCTCAAGAGTGCATGATGAAGCTAGCAACGATATCTTGAACGAGCTAGATGACAAAGACGACTTTGAGCTTTCGTCTGCTTTTACGCAGGATAAAGAAAATTTGATCCTAGCAAGCCAAAGATCGGCTCTAGGAGTGCTTGGCTCAAAGACGCCTTATGAGCTTAGCGTGCCTATTTGCAGGATAAAAAACATTGACCTAAACAAGCAAATAACGCTTGATGAGAAATTTATCCCAACCTGCATCGATATCAGTAAAAATTCTTTCATCAATAGCTTTATAGATGAGTTTAGCTTTGCTACAAAGCAGCACCAAGAGAGCTATACTGGGCTTTTAGGCGGCATAGATCAGGCGAAAAATAGGCTTGATATTTCAACATATTTGACGCTAAATATGCTGAAAAAATGGCACTTGATATTCTCATATCTTTTCAAAAGAGACAAAATTCATCCAGAGTATCTATATGAAAGGCTGGTTGATTTTCAAGCTGACCTGCTAGCCCTAAGTCACGATGATAGTTTTAGCGAATTTATCGCTTATGATCACAACAACTTAAGTCAAACTTTCGTACCGTTAATAAACAATCTTAGGCTTTTGTTCTCGCATATCTTGTCGCCAAAATACGTCATGGCACAGATCGTCAAAAACAATCACGGCTTTTTTGACTGCGTCTTTGATAACCCAAGCATCATAGAAAACTCAGAAATTTACTTTGCTATCCATAGCGATACAAAAAATGAGTACCTGCTTAAAAATTTCAAAGAGCAGTGCAAAATCCACACCCAATCAAACATCAAAAGTATCGTCTCATCGCAGCTTCGCGGCATAAACGTAGAGCAAATTTCAGCTATACCTAGTACATTGCCAAAGCTAAATGACTATATCTACTACAAGATCGATAAAAAAGATGAAATTTTCAAAAGCTTCGCAAATCAAAGCGTTATTAGCGTCTATATAACAGCAAATTTATCAAACGCTGACATTAAGATGTGGGCTTTATTATAAGGATAAAAAATGAGTGAAAATCAAAATGACATTTCAGTTTTAAGCCAGACAAAGCTTCTAGGACTTGGCGCAAATCCTGCCCTAGATCACGTGCTACCACTGCTTCTTTTGGCAAATAGAGTATCAAAACTACAAAATTTTTCACAAAGTGAGATGCAAAATTTACGTGAAAAGCTGATAAATGATATATTAAGCACCACTTCAAAGATCTCAAATTTAGGCATTTATGAAGAGGATGACATCATTAGGCTTAGATATTGCCTTTGTGTTTTTATCGATGAGAGCTTGCTTAAAAATGAAATTTTTATGAACAGTTTTTGGGCGAATAACACCTTAACAACGAGATTTTTCAACGAAAATTTAGGTGGCAACAAATTCTTTGGCATCATGGATAAATGGTTTGAAAACGTTGGCAAAAACAAGGATTTTTTAGAGTTTATCTACGCTTGTTTGGTGCTTGGCTACAAGGGCAAATATGAAGCGCAGGAAGATTGCAATGAGAAAATTTCATACCTTTGTGAAAATATAGCCTCAGCCGTTTCGCCACTTATAAAGGCTGATGAAAATGTATTTGAAAAGAGCTATTTAAAAACTAAAAAGAGAAGCTTTTTTGAGATATTTTCACTAAGGCATTTGAAATTTTATTTTATCCTTATAGCGCTTGCAGCTATCGCGGCTGCGTTTTTATATAGCACCTACTCGATGGATCAAAACAACATTAAAAACGATAGCGTTCTAAACAATAAAATAGAAAATTTTATGGACAAAAAGTAAGTGCAAGATAAGTTTTTCAACAAATTTAGCGAAAACTTTTCAGAAAATGAACTCTACATCAGCCTTATAGACGAGATGTCAAAGTATAAGACTTTGACTCACGATACGATAAAATGGGACTTTGTTTATAGCTCGTCTTTAAAGGCATTAAGCGAATTTAGCCTCGATGTAAAGCTTTTGAATTTCTTAGCGATCTCTGCTATAAATTTAAATGACAAAGATGCTTTTAAAAGTTTAATCAGTGCTTTTTCATTTTTTCTAACTACCCTAAAACAAGAGCCAAGTTTATTAGCCAAAAATGAAAAGCAAGTGCCTGCTAAAAAAAAGATATTTGCTCAAACGATAGAGCTTTTTACGCAAGCTCATAGGGAGGGTATAAATTTAGACGAGGCAGATGCAAAGGCGTTTAACGAGCTTGTACCTGAGCTCTCACGCGAGCTTAGCACGCACTTTGACACACTTTATATAGAAGAGAAAAATGAGCAAGCTCAAAGAGTAGAGGAGCCAAAGCAGCAACCGCAAAAGACAGAGCCAAGCTACTCACAAAGTGTCTCTTTTGGCAGTAGTGACATTAGTACATTTAGCGATAGAGAGTTTAGAGAGTATTTTGTAAATTTATCAATTTCGCTTTTAAAAAATGATATAAAAAATTTGACCGCTTACTCGCTTATTTTTGAGGCGATGTGGGGCAGGATCAAGGCTTTGCCAGTTAGCAGCGAGCAAGTGACGCAGATACGCTATCCTGATGAAAATTTGATCTTACTTTTTAAAAATATGAAAGAAGCAAACCTTGGTAATTTAGAGAAATTTATAAGAAATTTAGCTCTTAATCCATTTTGGATAGATGGCGTTAGGATATTTTGTGAGTTTTTAAGATCATCTGGACTAAGCGAGCAAAGCGAACTAGTTTCTAGTATGACTTTAAATTTTATAGAAAAATTCCCAGATATGAAAAAGCTTAAATTTCAAAGTGAAGAGGCATTTTTCAGCGAAGAGAGTGCTAAATTTTTTAGTAAAAAAGAGAGCGCAAATTTTATCTCTAGTGACGAAATGAAAAAGGATATGAGCTTTGAAGAGCTGATAAAAGCCCTTGATAGAAGCAAATATACAACAAATTCGCAAAGCGAGCTTAGCTTTTTGTTAGAGCTTTCCAAAATTTTTACAAGCCAAGGCATGGACAACAACGCAAAAGTTGTATATTCGCAAATAGTTAAATTTATAGAAAACACCGAGCTTAAGGATTATTTGTCAGATATTTATATAAAGGCAAAAACATTTTTGTGATAAAATATGTTTTTTTAAAACTTCTTTAATTTTATTTAATTATAATTCTTAAATCATTTACTCAAAAAAAGGATGTTATTATGGCAGAGAATTCAATCCCACCAAAAGAACGTATAAACATTGTTTATAGAACCAAAACAAACAACCAAGAAGCAGATGTTGAGCTTCCATTAAAGTTGATGGTAGTTTCAAATTTAACTGGTGAAAACCAAACTCCGCTTGAAGATCGCGAAGTTGTCTCTATAAATAAGATAAATTTCGATCAAGTTATGAAAAGTTTAGACATTCATACTGAATTTTCAGTGAAAAATAGACTAAATTCTGGTAGCGAAGATCTAAATATCGATCTAAATTTTGAAAGCATTCAAGACTTCAATCCAGACAATATCATCAACCAAGTCCCTGAGCTAAAAAAGCTATTGCAGCTTAGAAAGGCTTTAGTTGCGTTAAAAGGACCTATGGGCAATATGCCTGATTTTAGAAAAGCAGTTTTAGAGGCTATTAAGGATGAAGATAGTAGAAAACAGCTTCTTTTAGAGCTTAAAGACGAAAAAGATAAGGAATAAAAATGTCTGAAACTAAAGTAAAAACTCCTATCATTGAAAGCATAATGCAAAGGAGCAAATATACAAAAGATGATGAAAGTTATAGCGTAGTAAAGCAAGGAGTTGCCGAGTTTATCTCAAATATCATCACAACAAACAATGCTGAAGAGAAGATAAACAAGCTTGCACTTGATGAGATGATAGCTCACATAGATACGCTTTTATCAGCTCAGATGGATGAAATTTTACACAACAAATCTTTCCAAGAGCTAGAGTCTACATGGCGAGGCATTAGATTTTTAGTTGAGAGAACAAATTTCAACGAAAACGTAAAGATCGATCTTTTAGACGCTACAAAAGAAGAAATTTTAGATGACTTTGAAAACAATCTAGATATAACTCAAAGCACACTTTATAAGCAAATTTACTCAGCTGAGTATGGTCAATTCGGTGGTGAGCCAGTTGGTGCGATAGTTGCTGACTATGAGCTAGATAAGTCAAACCAAGACATGACTTTCTTAAACAAAATGTCATCAATTGCAGCGATGAGCCACTCTCCGCTTCTAACTTCGCTATCTTCTAAATTCTTCGGACTTGATAACTTTGGTGAGCTTGAAAATATAAAAGATCTAAAGAGCCTACTTGAAGGTCCTCAATACACAAGATGGAGAACTTTTAGAGAGAACGAAGACGCAAAATATACAGGTTGTATGGTAAATAGATTTCTTACTAGATCTCCATATATCCCAGAGGATAACCCTATAAAAAGCTTTAACTACCGCGAAAGCGTCGATAAGCACGATGATATGCTTTGGGGCAACGGCGCTTATGCGTTTGCTACAAGACTTACAGAGAGTTTTGCGGACTATAGATGGTGCGGAAATATCATCGGACCAAAAGGTGGCGGCGCTGTAAAAGACCTACCAACTTACACTTATGAAAACTACGGAAGCGTTCAGACAAAAATTCCAACCGAAGTTTTGATAACAGATAGAAGAGAATTTGAACTTGCAGAAAATGGCTTTATCACACTTACACTAAGACGTGATAGCAATAACGCAGCGTTCTTCTCGGCAAACTCTGTGCTAAAACCTAAAGTTTTCCCAAATACTCCAGAAGGCAAAGCTGCCGAGACAAATTTCAGACTTGGCACACAGCTTCCATATGTATTTTTGATCTCTCGTTTGGCTCACTATCTAAAAGTACTTCAAAGAGAAGAGATCGGTACTTGGAAAGAGCGCAGTGACGTTGAGCGCGGCTTAAATGAGTGGCTAAGACAGTACATCTCAGATCAAGAAAATCCACCAGCTGATGTAAGAAGTAGAAGACCATTTAGAAGCGCAAA
>JAHADO010000092.1 GCA_018375265.1 Campylobacter concisus
TTCTCCTTTAAATTTTTGGTAATTTTAGCGTAAAAAAGATTTAAAATTTAAAGGCCCACGTAAATTTACATGAGCCTGGTAATATTTGAATAGTTTTGGGTATTAAAATTTATTTTTTCTAACGTCTGTTAGTATGACCTTCGCCATGCTGTCTATCTCGCTAGTTACGTCGTTTGTGTTACTAACAACGCTTCTATTTTCTTTTGTGACGTTATCTATTTGGGCAACACTTCTATTTATCATATTTATGCCCTCAGCTTGCTCTTTTATAGATTCGCTCATCTCGTTGATTGACTGAGCCAATACATTTGTATTTGCCTCGATCTCGCCTAGAGATTTTTGTGTGCGCTCAGCTAGCTTTCTAACCTCATCAGCCACGACCGCAAAGCCACGTCCATGCTCGCCAGCTCTTGCTGCTTCTATGGCAGCGTTAAGGGCTAGTAAATTTGTCTGATCAGCGATGTCACGGATGATGACGATGATGTTTTTGATCTCTTCACTTTGTCTTATGACGTCCCCTGTCTTTTGTGAGATAGCATTCATCGAGCTACTCATCTGCTCAACCGCAGCCGCGCTCTCTTGGATAGAGTCAGCTTGTTTGCTCGCACCATCAGTTAAATTTCTCATAGACTCAGCAAGCATCGTTGCTTTTTCTTCTAAAATTTGAGCTTGATTTAGGTTGCTATTTAGCATAGCGCTTATAGCATCGCCTGCGTTATTTATGCCAACTATCATAGCTTTTAAGTCAGCCTCTATATCATCTCTTAGCTCGATCTTAGCGGTGTAGTCGTTATTTGAGTAGGCTTTTAGGATATTTATGACGCTGCCTAAATTTTGACTGATAGAGCTAAAGAAGGTATTTAGCAGATCTTTTAGCTTGATAAGCGATGGGTTGTTTGGATTTTGGCTAAGTTTGACGCCTAAATTTCCTCTTATCATGTTATTTGCAGCTACATTTAGCTCTTCAAGCATGGTGTTATCTTTCTTGATGCCAGCTATGACTTTGTCGATATTTTTATTTATCTCTTCACTCATCACGCCAAATTCATCAGTCGTGTGGATATCTAGCTTGCTTGGGGCGGTGCTGCTCTCGTAAGTGATAAATTTAAATGTATCAGAGAGCTTCTCTTGGATAACTCCGATAGGTTTAAGTGAGCGTTTTAGTAGCACGAAAACAATAGCTGAGAGTATGACTATAAAGAGCACTGCAAGCATTAGCTGAGCTTTTAAGATAGGCATAGTGTGGTTTGAAAAGGTATCCGCACCTATAGCAACGGTTGCTAGCCAGCCATCATCGTTGATAGGTAAAATTTTAGCCGTTACATCTTGGTTTTTAGAGTTTTTATATGAGATCAGACCATTTTCGTCAAATTCTTTATTGGCATATTTTTCTGAGACGACCTTTGTAGCTGGTAAGATAGTGCCAACCTCTGAAGCTACGTCAGAAAAGAGCATAGTGCCATCTTTTCTCATCACATAAGCATATCCGCCATCGCCAGTGTTGCCTATCTCGATGATCTTGTCGCTAACCTTTTTTACATCCACATCTATGCCAACAACGCCAACAAATTTACCATTTTTAGTAACTGGAGCGGTGAAAGTTACAACAAGATCATTTGTAGAAGTGACCCTTGGCTCGGTATAAATTTCTTTATTTTTCTCTTTTGTGCTCTTATACCAGCCTCTAGTTCTTGGGTCGTAGTTATCAGCTACGGTTGTTCTTTTACCATCTGACTGAAAGAAGTGTCCGTCCTCATCGCCGTAATAGACATATTTCACCGCAGAGTTTGCGACCTTTTTTTCTAATAAGACAAAGTTCATTATCTCATCGCCACTTTGAGCGCCTTCAACTGCTGATGAAATTTTCTTGACGTATTCTAAATTTTCATCAAAAAAAGTGTTTGCAACACTCTTTATATCTTTGAGGACCTGATCCTCTTTGCCACTGACAAGCTCAACGATCTTGTCCTTTGAAGTAAAATAACTAACCGCAGAGATAGCGCAAAACGAGATGATGAGTAAGATCATCAAGGCGAGTGCTATCTTATTTGTAATAGAACGAAACACCTATGCTCCTTTAAATTTTGTTTGAAATTCATTTGTAAAACAAAATCGGAGCAAAAGTATAAATGTTTATAGTGTTCTCATAAATTCGGTGCTGTAAATTCCCTCGATGCGTCTTTTCATATCATCATGCCAGCCATTTGTAAGAGTGGTGAGAGCGTTAAATTTCTCTAGTAAATTTAAATTTTCACTTGGCGCGTAAAATAGCCTATTTATCTCTAAAATGCTCATATGAACTGGGTCACTTTCTACAACCTCTATCACGTCGCCCGCCCTGCATGAGCCTGGCGTAAGGACACGGTAGTACCAGCCAGTAAGGCCTGTTTTAAAGATGTGAGTAGCCATATTTTCATTGCCCCATCTTTTTGAGAGCTTAAAGCATGGCTTTCTAGGCTGTGAGACTTGAAGAACAAGCGAGCCCACCTTGTGGATATCACCAATATAAACGCAGCTCTCATCAAGCCCATCAACACATAAATTCTCCCCCATCGCACCATAAGCCATGTTTTTTAATCCTAAAAATTTCTCCCACTCAGCGTAGTTTGCAAACGAATTTGCAAAAACAGCCTTTTCAGGGCCGCCGTGGTGCTTCGTATCAGCGACGCTATCGCCCTCAAAACCAAGCTCATTTGCAAAAATTTCGCCATTTTGAGCTACTTTAAAAATAGCTGAGCTCCAAGGTAAATTTAACTTATCAGTCGCACCTTGTGAGCCGTAGTTTTTCACATCTCCGATTAGTAAAGCTTTTAGTGTTGCCATATTTTTCCTATTAAATTTAGTTTATTCTTAAATTATTCGCATGAGTTAGCGCGATCGCGATAGCATCGGTGATATCAAGCGGTTTTATCTCTTTGTTTATGCCTAAAATTTTCTTCACCATAAATGCCACTTGCTCTTTGTCAGCCTTTGCCTTGCCAGTGACCGTTTTTTTCACTTGAAGTGGCGTATATTCGGCAAAGTCACCATGAAGCTGCAAAATTTTAAGACTAAGTGCCCCGCGAAACTGAGCTAGCTTTAAGACCGTTTTTGGGTTGTAGGCAAAGAAGATGTCCTCTATCGCGACCTCGTCAAATTTATGGTTTTTAAAGATGAGATCAAGCCCCTCGCAAAGTTCTGTTATTTGGTATTGAAGCGTGTTTGGCTTTATCTTTATAAGCCCAGCTTCAAGAAGAGTAGTTTTAAATTTACTCTTTTCAAGTATCGCGTAACCGCAATTTTTCGTGCCTGGATCGATTCCTAAAATTTTCATCACAATCTTTTCAATACTTTTTCACGACTTTTTCACGCCGTGAAAAAGTTTGTCGGAGTTTAACAAAGGTTTTATTAAATTTAAGATAAAATCGCTAATAAAATTAATTACTTCAAAAGGGTTTAAATTTGCTAGCAGACGAGATTTTAGAGCTTTTACAGACAAAAATATCCGCTAATGAATTTGACTGCTACATTAAACAATTAAAATTTAACGAAAAGGCTTCAAACGAAGATTTTATAGTTTTTAACGCCACGAGTGAGTTGATGGCTAAATTTATAAAAACTAGATATGCAGAAAAGATCGCCTACCTTTACGAAGTAAAAACCGGCAAAAAGCCAGAAGTCGAGATAACTAGCCAAACAAAGCTAAAAAATATAAAGCAAAACCAAGTAAATGTAAAGCAGATCAAGGCACAAAGCAGCATTTTAAACCCTGGATATACATTTGAAAATTTTGTCTGCGGCGACTCAAATCAGTTTGCATTTCTAAACGCAAAGGCAGTCGCGGACAAGCCTGGCGCGCTTTATAACCCACTTTTTATCTATGGCACAACTGGTCTTGGTAAGACGCACTTGCTTCAATCAGTTGGCAACTACTGCCTAGATCAAGGCAAAGTCGTTATCTGCGTGACGAGCGATCAGTTTATGATTGATTTTACCACGCATCTAAATAGCCACTCGATGACTAAATTTCGTGAAAAGTACCGAAACTGCGACGTTTTACTAATAGACGACGTACAATTTCTAGGTAAAACCGATAAAATTCAAGAGGAGTTTTTCAACACCTTTAACGAGCTCATCGCCAAAAAAGGTCAGATCGTCATGACCTCAGACCGCCCAGCAAAGATACTAAAAGGCTTTGATGAGAGGCTAAAGTCTAGGTTTGAACAAAGCATAATGGCTGATATCACGCCGCCTGAGCTTGATACAAAGATAGCTATCATCATCAAAAAATGTGAATTTGACAAAATTTATCTAAACAAAGAAGTAATCGACTACATCGCTACAAATATGGGCGATAATATCCGTGAGATCGAGGGCGCTATCATAAATTTAAACGCCTATGCAAGCTTGATGAGAGTTGAGATAACGCTTGAATTTGCTAAAAATACACTAAAAGATCTTATTAAAGAAAAACATGAAAATATAAATTTAGAGACCATTATAGAGATCGTTAGCAAAGAGCTAAATATCAAGCCAAGCGACATAAAAAGCAAGTCAAGAGTGCAAAACATCGTCGAGGCTAGACGCATCATCATCTACCTTGCAAAGATGCTCACTACAAATTCAATGCCACAAATCGCAAACTATTTTGGTATGAAAGACCATAGCGCCGTTAGTCACAATATAAAAAAGATAAACGAGCTCATGGAGAGCAACGAAATTTTCAACCTCAGAGTGACTGAGATAAAGAACAAAATTTTAACAAAAGGATAAAAACAGAATGAAATTCGTGAATAAATGTGAAGAAATGAAAAATTCTTTTCACATTTTAAATAACGATGCTGGCGTAAGAAAAGATGCTTTTCACACTTTCACGCTACCAACTAATACAACAAAAAGAAAATTAAAAATAAGAGGGAGTATTTAATGAAGGTTTTAATAAACAAAAACATGCTTGAGAGCATAGTAACAAACACTAATCCATATCTCGAAAAAAGAGATCTTAGTGCTATAACTTCTCACATCTATATCTCTGCAAAAGATGGAGTTTTAAACATAAAAGCAACTGATCACGAGATAGGACTAGCATATAAACTAAGCAACGCAAAGATCGTTGATGAGGGCTATGCGACTGCAAATGGTAAAAAGCTACTTGACATCATAAAAAGCCTAAAAGATGAAGAGGTAACGCTTGAAACTGTTAATAACTATCTTTACATCAAACAAAAAAACTCAAAATACAAACTTCCAATGTATAAATTTGAAGACTTCCCAGAGTTTCCAACGATAGAAGGCAAGGCTAAATTTGACATAGATGCCATAATGCTAGGCAGAAGCTTAAAGAAAATTTTGCCATGCATCGATAGCAACAACCCAAAATTTGAGCTAAACGGCGCTTTACTAGACATAAAACAAAACTATATAAATATAGTAGGCACCGATACAAAAAGGCTAGCTGTATTTAAATTTGCAAATGAAGCGAGCAATGAGTTTTCACTGATCATCCCTAAAAAGGCGATAAATGAAATTCAAAAGCTATTTTTCGACAAGATAGAAATTTACTATGATGAAAACGTACTTATCGCTCAAAGCCAAAATTTTGAGTTTTTCACAAAGCTGATAAATGGCAAATTCCCTGACTATGAGCGCGTTATACCAAAAGATATTGCTATAAGATTTGAACTAAGCAGAGATAAGATGGTTGAGGGTATCAAGACTATTTCTATGCTAAGCGATCAGATGAAGATAACTTTTTCAAAAGAGAGCATCACATTTGAGAGCATCATAGAGGACAACTCAGAAGCCAAAACGATGATAGAGTT
>JAHADO010000093.1 GCA_018375265.1 Campylobacter concisus
TAGTCTGGGGCAAGCTTGAAAAGCTAAATGACAACGTCCTTGGCTCGCTTGTCATAAACATAGATGAAAAAGATAAAGAAAACGTGCTTAACTATATCAAGCAAAGTGGCGTTTTATGGGAGGTTGCTTGATGTTTGGTATTGATTTTTCTAAATTTCCAGATGTTTTTTCTAGGATACTTTTGCCAGCTATCGGCGAGACGCTATATATGAGCATAGTCTCTACCCTGCTCGCCTTTGCCATAGGCCTCATACCTGCGGTTTTGCTAATACTTTCAGACAAAGACGGGCTAAAACCAAACAAGCAGCTTTATTTTGTGCTTGATATCGTTATAAACGTGCTTAGAAGCTTTCCGTTTATCATTCTCATAATTGTGCTCTTTCCGGTCACTAAAATGATCGTAGGCACGAGTATCGGCACCACAGCTGCGATCGTTCCGCTAACTATCGGAGCGGCTCCGTTTGTAGCAAGGCTCATTGAAAATGCCCTAAAAGAGGTTGATAAAGGCATCATAGAAGCTGCTCAAAGCTTTGGTAGCTCGAAATTTCAGATCATCTTTCGCGTGATGTTTGTAGAGGCTCTTCCTGGCATCATCTCGGCATTTACGCTAACGCTTATCGTAAATATCGGCTTTTCAGCGATGGCTGGTGCAGTTGGCGGTGGCGGACTAGGATCTGTTGCTATAAACTACGGATATCAGAGATTTCGCCCAGATATCATGCTCTACACCGTGGTTATTCTCATCATTATGGTGCAAATTTTCCAAGTTTTAGGCAACTATCTCTATAAAATTTCAAAAAAATAAGGCCACATTTTTTATCTGATTTTAAGCTTTTTTTCTTAAAATTGCCAAATTAATTTTAGCTGAAAGGACAAAAGATGAAATCAGATATGTGCCAGATGTGCCGCCTACTAAAAAATGCGTCGTCGAAAGACTAATCTCTAAGTACAGAATTTCTTTTTAAGTGCTTAGAAATAGCTTAAGCGCTTAAAAAGAAATTTAACCTTCTAGCTTAAATTTATCCTTTTTTGGTGCTTGGCAAATTTTAAAAAAGGATAACAAATGAAAAAACTACTTCTTACCTCTTTAGTTGCCCTAGGCCTTAGCGTTAGCGCAAATGCTGCTGACAAGTCAAAAACAATAATCGTCGGTGCTACACCTATCCCACATGCTGAAATTTTAGAGGTTGTAAAACCTATTTTAGCAAAAGATGGCTACACACTTGAGATCAAAGAGTTTAACGACTACACCACGCCAAACCTTGCGACAGAGGACGGCGACCTTGACGCAAACTTCTTTCAACACATCCCATATCTTGAAGAATTTAACAAAAACAAAGGCACTCATCTTGTAAAAACAGTTGGCGTGCACCTCGAGCCAATGTGAGTTTATTCTAAAAAGATCAAAGACATAAAAGAGCTAAAAGATGGCGCAGTTGTCTCTATCCCAAATGACCCAACAAACGAGAGCCGCGCACTTGACATCATAGCAAGTGCCGGACTTATCAAGCTAAACAACAACCCACTAAAAACCCCACTTGATATAGTTGATAACCCTAAAAAACTTAAATTTGAAGAGATCGAGACTGCTCAAGTGCCAAGAACACTTGATGACGTTACTATCGCAGTTATCAACACAAACTACGCGCTAAATGCAAATCTCAATCCAACAAAAGACGCGCTTGTGATCGAGAGCAAAGATAGCCCATACGTAAATTACGTAGTTGTTAAAGCTGGCAACGAGAACAACCCTAAGATAAAGGCTCTTGATAAAGCGATCAACTCACCAGAAGTTAAGAAATTTATCGAGACAAAATATAACGGCGCTATCATCTCAGCGTTCTAATCAAATTTAAAAAAAGCGACGTAAAAGCTTTTACCTTTTTAGCGTCGCTTTACCAAAACAAAAAAAGGAAAAACAATGAAATTTATCAAACTTTTAACTGCATCTTTAGTTGCTCTAAGCCTTCACGCAGCCGACAAGGAGCACACCATCGTAGTTGGCGTTTCGCCAGTGCCACACGCTGAAATTTTAGAATTTGTAAAACCAAAGCTAAAAGATAAGGGCTACGACCTTGTCATCTCTGAAATTTCAGACTACTCTATCCCAAATGTCGCCACAGAAGATGGCAGCTTAGACGCAAATTTCTTTCAGCATTTGCCATATCTTGAGGAGCAAAACAAGGCTAGAGGCTTGCATCTTGTAAGCGTTGCAAATGTCCATGTAGAGCCACTTGGCTTTTACTCTAAAAAGATAAAAAACATAAAAGATCTAAAAGATGGCTCAAAAGTGGCGATCGCTTACGATCCGTCAAATGGCAACAGAGCGCTTAGAATTTTAGAAAAAGCTGGTCTTATAGAGATCGATAAAAACGTAAAAGTTGCAACTGTAAATGACATAACTAAAAATCCTAAGAATTTGCAGTTTGTCGAGCTAGAAGGTGCTCAGATCCCAAGAACGCTTGATGATGTCGATATCGCTGCTATTAGCACAAATTTCGTCCTTGATCTTGGCATGAGCGTAGCAAAAGACGCACTTTTGCTTGAAGATGCCAACAGCCCTTATGCCAACATAATCGTCACAAGAGCTGGCAACGAGAACAATCCTAAGATCAAAGCTTTAGTCGATGCGGTGCTTAGCCCTGATACTAAAAATTTCATCATCACTCGCTACAAAGGCGAGGTCATACCTGCATTTTAAAAACGGGGCGAGCTTTCGCCCTGCTTTTGCCTTTAAATTTAAACCTTATAGCTTTTCGTTTTAACTATCTTTTTTAAAATTTATCGCTTTTGTTAGTTACTATTAGTAAATAAAGCTTTGCTACAATGCCTCACTTAAGATAAATTTTGGAGTAAAAATGCTACATGACATTATTGATTTTATAGTCTCAAGCGTGAGCAGCTGGGGCTATGCTGGCATATTTGTGATGATGTTTTTGGAGAGCTCGTTTTTTCCATTTCCAAGCGAAGTGGCGATGATACCAGCTGGATATCTAGCCCACAAAGGTGAGATGAGCTTAGCGCTTGCTTTGATCTCAGGCACGCTTGGTAGCTTGCTTGGAGCCATTTTTAACTACTATCTTTGCTATTTTTTTGGACGCGAGATCGTTTTAAAATACGGCAAATTTGTGGGCATCACTCACGAAAAGATGGATAAATTTGAAGCATTTTTTAATAAACACGGCGAAATTTCAACATTTAACTCACGCCTCATCCCAGGAATTCGTCAATATATCAGCCTGCCAGCTGGGCTTGCTAAGATGAACATTTTTAGATTTTGCCTATTTACTACACTTGGTGCTGGGATTTGGTGCGCGGTTTTGCTTGGAGTTGGCTACTTTCTAGGCACAAATCCTGACAAACAGACACTTCTAACGATCACGATAGCACTTTTAGCAGTGGTTGCGATAATAAGTGCGGTCTATATAATGAAGCAAAGAAAAGGCTAAATACATATAAAAATACATAAAATTTAGTGTATTTTGCAAATTTGGCTCAAATTTTTAGCTAAATTTAACCTAACAGATAGCTCTCATTTTTTCTAGGCGAGCTAAATTTCTTGAAATTTTCTCTAGTTCGCTTTGTTCTTGCACCTCGTCACCAGAGTAGAAAAATTTCACATTTGGAGTTAAATTTACACTTGAAACCGCAAGTCCAAGCTCGCTTATGAGGCGCTTTACCGTCCCTTCGTTGCCGTCTATTATGCTTACATTTGGAGGCAAAATTTCTCTTAAGCTATCTTTAAAATAGTTAAAATGCGTGCAGCCAAGCACCAAAAAGTCAAATTTACTTAGATCAAATTTACCTAGCTCATCTTTTAGATACGACTTCACGTTTTCACTCTCAAACTCAGCCTTTTCAGCGAAATTTACAAGGCGAGGCAGAGCTAGCAGCTCGGTTTTATCTTTTGCATTTAAATTTGTGATCAGCTCTTTTAGTTTTGCGCCATTTACGGTGACTGGAGTGGCGATGACAAGCGTTTTTAGGGCGTTATCGTGGCTTAGATCGTGAGCTTTTTTTACAGCAGGCTCCATGCCGATGATCGGCACGCTTAAATTTGCTCTAAGCTCTTTTATTGCCACGCTTGTAGCCGTGTTACAAGCTACCACGACAGCTTCTGCGCCATTTCTAACAAGAAATTTCACCGCATCAAAGCTAAATTTTAAGATTTCATCTCTGCTCTTTTGTCCGTATGGGACATTTTTTACGTCTGCATAATATAAAAATTCATGCTCGCTAAGCTTGCTTAAAGCTTCGTTTAAGACGCTAAGTCCGCCAAGTCCAGAGTCAAATATACCTATCTTCATGCCCATCCTTAAAGCCTGCAATTATAGCAAATAATATCTTTGTAAGCCGTTTTTTATTATACTTTGGCTCATTTTAAAGTTGGAGCTAAATTTGGCAGTTGATAAGGTTATTTTCTATCTTTGCGCGACTTTGATCGCCATAAGTATCATTTTCTCACTATCTTTGCCAGTTTTTACAGTTTTATTTTTTAACTACGACGAATTTCACTTTTTCATCCGCCAGTTTGCAGTCGGCTGCATAGGAATTTTTCTCATGTGGTGGCTCTCTAGGCTAAATCCAGACAAAGCGCTCGTTTGGATAGGCTTTGGACTGCTTATCTCGTGCGGTATCGCTATGGGGCTCATGCACGCCTTGCCAGCTTCGATGGTGACTGACTCTGGAGGTGCTAGACGCTGGATCAGGTTGCCTGGCTTTTCACTTGCGCCTGTTGAGTTTTTCAAAGTCGGTTTTGTCTATTTTTTAGCATGGAGCTTTACTAGAAAATTTAGCGACGGCAAGAGGACTTTGATGGCTGAGCTAAAGATACTTTTGCCTTATATCATTCTTTTTGGTATCGCTATCTTTCTTATTGCCGTTATGCAAAACGACCTTGGTCAGGTTGTAGTTTTGGCACTTACCTTTGTGACGATGGCGCTTTTTGCAGGGGCTAGTGTTAGGCTATTTGGTATCGGTATCTTGGGCGCTGCCTTTGTCATGACGGTGGCGATAGTTAGCTCAGAGCACAGAATTTTACGTATAAAATCATGGTGGGGCACGATACAAAATATGGTTCTCTCTTTCTTGCCAGATAGCGTGGCAAACGTGCTTAGAGTGGCAGATGCACCAGAGCCATATCAAATTTCTCACTCACTAAATGCGATCAAACACGGCGAGTTTTTTGGCGAGGGGCTTGGAGCTGGGATATTTAAGCTCGGTTTTTTAAGCGAGGTGCATACAGACTTTGTGCTAGCTGGCATAGCTGAAGAGGTCGGCGTTTTTGGCATTTTGTGCATCACAGCGATCTTTATCACGCTACTTTATAGGATATTTAGAATTTCAGCTAGGAGCGAAAACAAGGTCTATCACCTATTCTCACTTGGTATCGGGCTTATCTTATCATTTTCATTTTTGATGAATAGCTACGGCATCACATCGATCACGCCGATAAAAGGTATAGCTGTGCCATTTCTTAGCTACGGCGGCAGCTCAGTGCTTGCTATATGCATCGGCATCGGCATGGTCTTGATGGTTAGTAAAAAGGCAAAACTATGATAGTTATTTGTGGTGGCGGCACTGGCGGACATTTGGCGATCGCTAGAAGCTTTTGCGAGGAGCTAAATAGACGAGACATAAAGCCAATTTTTATCGGTTCAACTAGCGGTCAGGATAAATTTTGGTTTGAAAATGATGATAAATTTGCAAAGAAATTCTTTTTACCAAGCAGTGGTGTCGTAAATA
>JAHADO010000094.1 GCA_018375265.1 Campylobacter concisus
CAAATAGATAAAATTCGCTTCGTTAGCTCTGGCACGGAGGCTACTATGAGTGCTATCAGAGTGGCTAGAGGTTACTCTGAAAAAGACGGACTTATCAAATTTGAAGGCTGCTACCACGGGCACAGCGACGCACTTCTTATCAAGGCAGGAAGTGGCGCTACGACATATGGCAACGCTTCAAGCGGCGGCGTGCCACAAGACGTTGTGAAAAACACGTTTTTAGCTATCTACAACGATATAGAGAGCGTAAAAGCCATTTTTGAGAACAATAAAGATAAAATAGGTGTAGTCATAATCGAGCCAATCGCAGGAAATATGGGGCTTGTGCCAGCTGATAAGAAATTTTTACGTGAGCTTAGAGAGCTTTGCGATAAATTTGGCGCTGTGCTCATTCTTGATGAGGTTATGAGCGGTTTTAGGGCTTCTCGCCTTGGCTCATATCCATTTCACGAGGTGGATGCTGACCTTGTCACATTTGGCAAGGTTATAGGTGGAGGCATGAATGTCGCTGCATTTGGTGGCAAGGCCAAGATAATGGACTGCCTAAGCCCAGAGGGTGCTGTCTATCAAGCAGGCACGCTAAGTGGCAACCCAGTAGCGATGAGCGCTGGTATAGCGGCTATTTCAAAGATAAATAGTGACGCAAATTTATATGCTAGACTTGAAAAACTAGCGAAAAGACTAATGGATGGCTTCAAAGAGGCCGCAAAAAGCGCTGGTATCGCTATACAAACCGATGTTCGTGGCTCGATGTTTGGCTACTTTTTTACAGATCATGCAGTAAAAAACTACGACGATGCGCTAAAGAGCGACACAAAACTCTTTGCCAAATTTCACCAAGCGATGCTTAAACGCGGAATTTATCTTGCACCTAGCCAGTTTGAGACGGGATTTATCTGCGATGCGATGAGTGAAGCGGATATCGATCTAGCGGTAAATGCAGCTAAAGAGGCATTTTTGGAGATAAAAGCTTAATGGCAAAATTTAAGATAAAAGATATCGTAGCAGGGGCTGAACAGCTAAGCCTTGGCGTTTCAATCGTAGTTGCGATCTTGCTTGGCACTGGGCTAGGATATCTTGTAAAAAAGGCTACAAATTTCACGCCAGCACTTTGGATAGGCTTTGCTATTGGCATCGCAGCTGCTATTTTAAATGTCTATAAAGCCTACAAAGCACAGGTTAAAAGCCTAGATGAGCTAAAGGACGAGACTAGATATAAGGGCTACACAAAAGACGATGATGACGAGGACGATTAGCAGGCTTTTTATTTGCTACTTTGCGCTTTGGCTAGCCCTTAGCGCGGTTGGCAAATTTATATCAAATCAATTTTTTATAAGCTCGCAAATTTCATTTTTTGCCTCGCTTATCATCCTAACGGCTAGCTTTTTTGCCTATAAAAATCGCATAAACTCAAGGCTAGAAAATGCAAGAGATGAAATTTTAGCCAAGATAGAAGAAGAGGACGAAGAGGATGAAGAAATTTTGCCCCAAAATGAGGCAAAAGAGTTTAGCCTAAAAGATGAAAAAGCAAGGCTAAAAAAGCAGAAATTTTCATTTAAAGATAGAAGCTTTGTGGCGGCATTTATGCCTTATCGTTTGGTCGCTTACGCGATACTTTTTTTTGGATTTATATTTTTAAGAAATGAAAATTTACTAAACGTGCCTGGCTTTTTAGTGGGGCTTGCTCCGATGCCCATTGGAGCTTTTATCTTTGGGATAATGCAAAATAATTTGAGAAAGGACGCAGATGGCAAGTAGTTTTAGGATCATTCGCTCGATGGGGCCGCTATTTTTAGGCATGAGCCTGCTTTTTATAGGCAATGGCCTAGTCATCGCATCTTGTAGCGCACTTCTTAAGCAAAATGGCGTAGGTGAGCTTGCGATCGGACTAATTAACACTGGATTTTTCATAGGAGCGTTAATTAGCACGATCACAGCGCACAGGGTCATCTCAACCACCGGCCACATCAGAGCTTTTGCTATCTTTTCAGCTATCTTTGCAGTCTCAGCCATGCTTCACGCCATAAGTGAAAATTTGATATTTTGGGCGATATTGCGAGCCTTTTTGGGATACTGCTACTACGCACTTTTGATGGTTATAGAAAGCTGGCTAAACGCTAAGATCCCAAACAAGATAAGATCGCGCGTCATCGCCTTTTACGAGTGCGTTTTTTACACGAGTTTTGGACTTGGAATTTTGATCTTAGCGCTTGATCTTAGCGCATTTGAAATTTTCATCATCAGTGCAGCCTTTATCATGCTCTCAAGCATACCTTTAAATTTAATCCGCATCAACCAGCCTCAAATCCCGCAGCGCCAACCTATAAACATCCCTAAAATTTTTGGCATCGTCCCGCTAGCACTCGTGGGAGCGCTAGTTGCAGGACTTGCGATAAATGGCTTTTTTTCTATGGCAAGCCTCTTTGTCTTGCTTCAAGGATATAGCGCAAAAGAGGCGTCATTTTTCATGACCATAGCGATGGCTGGGGGCTTTTTAGCTCAAACATTTATCGGAGGCTTTTCAGATAGATACGGCAGACGCCCAGCGCTCTTGCTTTGTAGCGCCGTGGCATTAGTTAGTGCAGCACTCTTTTTGCTAAATGGCTCAAATTTGATCGTTCAATACATACTTTCATTTTTCTTTGGCGGCGGTATTTTTTGCACATACGGACTTTCGCTCGCTAGGGCAAATGACGAGATCACAGACAAGACAAAGAGCGTCCAAGTGGCGCGTGCGCTGCTTTTTAGCTACTCTTTTGCCTCGCTTTTCTCGCCGCTTCTTATGAGCTATGCGATGAAAATTTTTGGCGCATTTGGCTTTATCTATGTCTATTTGGTGCTTTATGTTGGGCTCGTTTTATTTGCACTAACGCAAAAGACCATACCACAGCACATGAGAAAAGAGTACAACGACAGGCTCGTTGCAAGGACGGCTGGGATCGCTACTATTCAGCAAAATGGCAATTTTGCCGATAGAGAAAATAAAAAGTAGAAAATGGACGTAGCAAATTCTCTAAACATATCAAACACCTCGGTTCAAACTGGGCAAAACGCCACCCAAAACGCGCCTGTCCGTAAAAACGAGGGTTCGCTTTTTAAAAATCAGCCAGCTGGGACGCCAAGCGAACAGAGCGTCTCAAACGCTCTTGATAACGTTGGCAAGCTAGTTGCAAGGGTGCTTGATGATCTAAAAAGTGCTTCAAGTCTTAGCAAAGCTGAGCAAATTTTATCTCAGGCAAAAGACACAAAGATCGCTCCAAATTTAGCTAGCGAGCTCTCAGACCTTGCAAAAAGCTTAGAGGTAGAAGCAGCGCAAAATGAAAGCCCTGAGATAAAGAGCCTTGCTCTAAAACTAAAAGAATTTCTAAAGCCAATAGCCGATCTTAAAGCTGGCTCGCTAAATGATCAGATCAAAAACTCAGGTGTCATGCTTGAAGCAAATTTAAAAGATGCACTTACTCCAGAAAAACTGCCAAGCTCGATACAAAAGCTACTAAGCGATATAAAAAATCTCTCAAATCAAAATTTGCTTAGTCAAATTTTAACTCTAAATGATGAGAGCTTGGATAATCAAAACTCATTTATGAAGCTCACCTCCATGCTTGAAAAAGCGAGTGGTGACGCTAAAAATCTCCTTGATAACTCAAGCATGAAAACGCTTTTAAAAGATGTGGATAAGCTTGATAATGTGGCTAAATTTCTAGATAAAAACTTCTCAAAAGAGCAAAGCGCAGACGCGGTTAAAAATCAGACCAGTAAGATGGAGAATTTCATCTCAAATTTAAGCGAAAAGGTGGCAAATTTAGCGAGCGAAAAACTAAATCAAAACTTTGGCTTTACACAAAATCACAAAGAGCTAAAAGCTATCCTTGATAGCCTAAAAAACGATCTAAAAATGCTAAATAACATAGGTGATGAGGCAGGACTTGTAAAGGCATTTAATGAGGTTAGCGACGTCTCAAAAGAGGGCAGCTTGCAAGATAAGCTCCAAAGTGCAGCAAGACGCCTAGCCCACAGCCTTAGCCTAGCAGACCCAGAAGCAAGTGCGGCTAAAAGCGATCTAGCCGAAAGTAAGGCGCTTTTAAAGCAGCTAAAACTAGCCACTAATGATATAAATAACATCACGACAAAGAGCCAGAGTGAAATTTCAAAGGTGCTAAATCAAGATGTAAAGAGCACGCTTTTAAACATAAGCGAAAAGAGCCAAAATGCTCAAACAGTCAATGCTGCAAACAAAATGATCTCGCAAATAGAGATGCACCAGATGGTCTCAAGCTTGCAAGGAGGCATACAAACTTATATGCCTTATATCTGGGACGGCGTTGAGGGCGGAAATGTCGCGTTTAAACAGGGCAAAAAGGATAAATTTTATGCCCAGATCGATCTAAATTTTAAGAAATTTGGCCAGATAAACGTGATGGTTGGACTTGTGGATAAACGCTATATCGATCTATCGGTGGCAACGCAGACAAATGAGTTTAAAGAGCTTATCTTAGGAAATTCAAGCGAGCTAAAGCAAGCGATCTCAAAGCTTGGACTAATCGTTTCAAATTTTAACATCAAAACCTTGCCAAAGGTGAAGTTAAACGATAGATTTAAAAATTTTGGCGGCCTTGATGTGGGCTTTGATAAGAAAATTTGATGCAAGTAAATAAGAAAAAAGCCGTCGCTCTTGGCTATAACAGATCGCAAGATAACGCTCCAAAGGTTCTTGCAAGCGGTGCTGGAGAGATAGCAAATAAGATAATAAGCCTTGCAAAAGAGCATGACATACCGATCAAAGAGGATCCTGATCTCATTGAAATTTTAAGCAAGGTCGAGGTCGATCAAGAGATACCGCCAAATTTATATAAAGCGGTGGCTGAGATATTTAGCTTTTTATATAAGATCACAAATAAAAAGTAAATATTGCACTTTAATAGTGCTATAATCTCAAAATTAAGGAAATTTAAACATTAAAAAAGGAGGTATTATGAAGATTTCATCAAAAGTGACGATGATGATCGTCTCGTCCCTACTGGTGCTTGGAGCCATCTTAGTCTTTCTAAACATTTACGAGCAAAACAAAGCGATAGAATTTTCTACCAAACAGCTGACTGAAACGGTCTTAGCTGATAAAAGAGCAGCTTTAAGTGAAGAGATGGATATCGTCTCAAACATTTTGCTAAAAATTCAAGAGGTCTATGACGACGCAAACGAGACCATAGAAGATCAGAAAGAAGATATCATCGACTATCTCTCAAAGGCTAGATTTGGCGATGACAAAAAGGGATACTTTAGTATCTACACCACAAAAGGCGTGGTTATATCAAGCCCTGGAGTGCCTGAGTATAACGGTCTTGATAGACTTGAAGCAACTGATGCTAATGGCTATAAATACATAAAAGATCTCATGCAAAAAGCCTCAGAAAATAGCGAGGGCGCTTTTGTAAATTTTGTGGCTAAGTCAAAAGATGGCTCAACTACGAGAAAGATAGGAAAAGGGCTAAAACTAAGCCTCTTTCATGAAGATGTGGTGCTGATGTCTGTTGTTAATCTTGAGGGCATGTATAAAGAGATAGATAAAATTTCAGCTACCATGCAAAATGACGCCAAGGCAAACACTACAAATTTCATCGTCATAGCCGTCGTAGTTTTAATCATCTCACTAATAGTTGCTATGCTTTACTCTAAATTTTC
>JAHADO010000095.1 GCA_018375265.1 Campylobacter concisus
ACAGAGGCAGAGTTGAAGGAAGCTTTTGCACAATTTGGTGAAGTAAGGCGCGCAAAAATCGTAAAAGATAGAGAGACAGACCGCTCAAAGGGCTTTGGCTTTGTTGAAATGGACGACGCGAATGAGGGCCAAAAGGCGATCGACGCACTAAATGAAAAAGAACTTGGCGGACGCACTTTAAGAGTAAATGAGGCTAGACCAAGGGATTAATGACTATTTGCCACCATCTGGTGGCATAGTCTCTCGCATAGCTCCGACGCCAAGCGGCTATCTACACGCTGGCAACGCCTACAACTTCATCCTGACTTATCTTCTGACGCGCTCACTGGGCGGCGTTTTGCACCTAAGGATCGATGATTATGACCTTGGCAGATACCGGCGCGAATTTGTTCAAAATATCTTTGACGTTTTAGAATTTCTGGGGCTTTGCTATGACAAAGGTGCTAAAAGTGTAGACGACTTTGAGCAAAATTTTAGCTTTAAAACAAGAGCCAAAAGATATGAAAACGCACTTGAAAAGCTAGATGAAATTTACATTTGTGAATGCACAAGAGCCACCAAAGATGCCTATGAAAACGGCATTTACACTAAAATTTGCAAAGATAAAAAGCTAAAATTTATAAAAGATAAAACTGCTATAAGGCTAAGCGTGGATGAAAATGACGAGCTTGGCAGGCAAGTGGCAGCGCAGATGGGCGATTTTGTCATTTATAAAAAGGATTTTACTCCAGCTTACAACTTCGCAAGCGCCATTGACGATGAGGATATGGAGGTAAATTTGGTCGTTAGAGGCGAGGACTTGCTGCCTTGCACACTAGCTCAGAGATACCTTGCAAAAAGGCTAAATTTTAGCTTTTTAAATGCTAAATTTATCCACCACAAGCTACTTTTAGATGGAGCCAAAAAGCTCTCTAAAAGCTCGAAATCACCGCCAATAGATCTAAGCCAAAATCCTAAAATTTATTACAAAATGTTAGCAAACGATCTTGGACTAAATTTAAACTCAGCAGATAAAATTTCAAACCTTTTGTATGAATTTCGGCTTAAAAATATAGCTGAATTATTGCTAAATCGCACCTGAAATATTTATAAGTCTATTTAGATCATCAAATTTAAAGCTAAGTTCATCTTTAAACTTAGCTACTATCTCATCTTTGTTTTCGCTAAATTTTATCTCGCTGCCCAGCAAAAGCCCTTTTATAAAAAGCTTGTGATCAAGCTCATAGGCACTTAAGCACTCATTTACTACGCTTATTACTTCATTTGCTAAAACTGGCTCTTTAAAGATAGCCTCCGCCCTAAATGCCACATACGCAGCGCCTCCGTCGTAATCAATCCTATAATAGCTTAGCTCCTCGCCAAGCGCCACGCAAGCAACCAAGCTAATCGTGTGACCATTGATCTCTTCATCTAGCTCAAACTGCGCCGTGCTAAACGCTTCAAGCCCAAATTTCTCGCCAAACTCACGCGCCCTATTTGCAAGACCAAGCAAGCGCTCATCAAAGCCATTTACATTTTCATAGCCCCAAAGCCAAGTGTTTGACGAAAAGCTCTCAGAGCCGATAAACTGCATATCAAACTCCTGCTTGTCAAAGCAAATTTTGCCGCTTTCAAAGTCAACCTGCCACTTGCTGACCTCAACAACTTGCTTAAATAATCTCTTTTGAAGCAGCATCGCTCTGCCAAGGCAAGCGCTAAAAAGCTCGCTCCAGTTACTTTTATCTATACCAAGTTCATCTAAAAAATGGCTCTTTTTTCTAAAAATATCAAACATTTCTTGTCCTTAAATTTACGCTGATGCGGCGAGCTTTTCTATCTCCTCGCCCACATCATCGCTTATGATAAACTCAGTCTTATAGATGAAAATTTCGCCAGTTGTTTCATTTTTTATCTTCAAAATTAGCCGTTTTTGATTATTTGGAGCATTTTTGCTAAAAACTAGCGAGTAAATTTGCTCCAGCTTTTGCCTGCTAAGCTCGCTAAGGCTTAAAAGCACCTCTAGCTCGGCATACTCTCTTACTTTTTGAGGGGCGCTCGCCTCTTCGTTTTTGCTAAATTTAGAGTTTTGCTTTAGCTTTCTTGTCTTAAAGTCTAAATTTTGCGCATCTTCTAGGCTATAAACCTCATTTAAATTTGTCCTTACAAACTGATCGTCGCGCGAGATATTTATCCTAAAAGCATAAGGCAGATCGCGCTTTGCCTCGTCTTTTACTATATCTTCGATGTTGCTAAGCTCTCTTTCAAAGACGGCGATCTCGATGTTGCCGTGAAAGTCCAGCACATTTATAGTGCCCATTTTTTTGCCACTTTTTGTGATCCTCGTGCTAAAGTCCTCGATCTTGCCAACTACCAAAATTTCAGCACTTTGTGGCAAGGTCTCAAACTCCGAGCTTAGCGTGTATTTGATCTTATTTATCTCGTCTTTATAATCATCAAGCGGATGTCCTGAGAGGTAGATACCAACGCTCTCTTGCTCAAATTTCAAGATCTGCTTGATGTCAAATTCATCATCTATAGTGACGAAATTTATCTTCACATCATTCATGCTATCGTCTTCGCCAAAGAGGCTCTCAGCCGCATTTTTACGTATCTGGGCTGCATTTTTGCAAGCTTCTACGATATTTTCTACATTTTGTAAAAGCATCTTACGGCTAAAGCCAAACTCATCGAAGCAGCCAGCCTTTATAAGGCTTTCAAAGACCTTTTTATTGACCTTAAATGGATCGATCCTTGAGACAAAGTCATCCATGCTCTTAAACTCGCCCTTTGCGTCACGCTCAGCGATGATGTTCTCAATTGCCGCTCCACCAACGCCCTTAATCGCTCCAAGCCCAAATATAATGCCATCGTGACCCTCATTTTTAACGACGCTAAATTCTTTGGTTGATTTGTTGATAGATGGCGGCAAGGTATCGATGTTTATGCGTTTTATCTCATCGATGTAGCGAACGATCTTATCGACGTTACTCTCCTCGCTTGTTAGAAGTGCCGCCATAAATTCAGCCGGATAGTAAGCCTTCAGATACGCCGTCTGAAACGTGACATAAGCGTATGCTGCGGAGTGAGACTTGTTAAAGCCATATCCTGCAAATTTAACGATCAGCTCGAAAAGATCGTCCGCTTTTTGGCCATTTAGCCCCTTTGCCTCAGCGCCTTTTACAAACTCTCCCTTTAGCCTATCCATCTCTTCTTTGATCTTTTTACCCATCGCACGGCGCACAAGGTCCGCCCCACCAAGGCTAAAGCCACCTATGGCTTGCACGATCTGCATGACTTGCTCTTGATAGACGATGACACCGTATGTTGGCGCAAGGATCGGTTCAAGCTCCTTAAATGCGTATGTTATCTCCGCCTCGCCATGTTTTCTTTTGACAAAGTCATCAAGCATACCACTCTCCATCGGTCCTGGGCGATAAAGTGCTAGCATCGCGACGATATCCTCAAAGCAGTCTGGGCGCAGGCTAGTTCCTAACTTTCTCATGCCCTCGCCCTCTATCTGAAAGATGCCGATGGCTTGGCCACTTTGTATCATCTTATAAACGCCAGAGTCGTTTTTATCGACCTGCGCCCAGATGATGTCCTTGCCAGTGCGCTGTTTAACGAGCTTTATCGCATTGTCGATAACCGTTAGCGTCTTAAGGCCAAGAAAGTCAAATTTTATTAAATCAACGTCTTCAAGGTATTTTAAACTATACTGCGTCACAAAGCGATCTTCTGGGCTGTTTGGCTGGCGAAATAGCGGGGTTTTATTCCAAAGCTCTTCGTTTGAGATGACGACACCTGCTGCGTGCTGGCCGGCGTTTCTGTTTAGCCCCTCAAGATCAAGGGCAAATTTCCAAATTTTAGCCGCCTTTGGGTTTTGGCTTATTAGCTCAGCTATCTTTGGCTCTTTCTCGTAGGCGTCTTTTAGCGTGATGTTAAGCTCATCAGGGATAAGCTTTGCCATCGCATCAGCCTCAGCATAAGGCATATCGCAGACTCTAGCGACATCTCTAATGACACCTTTTGCGAGCAATTTACCAAATGTAATAACGCCAGCAACGTTAAATTTGCCGTATTTTTGCGTGACATAGTCGATGATCTCGCCACGTCTGCTTTGGCAAAAATCCACGTCGATATCTGGCATGCTAACGCGCTCTGGGTTTAGAAATCTCTCAAAAAGCAGGTTGTATGGGATAGGATCAAGGTCGGTGATCTTTAGCGAGTAAGCGACCAAGCTACCAGCCGCGGAGCCACGTCCTGGGCCAACTGGCACGCCTCTGCGCTTGGCCTCGTTGATGAAGTCCCAAACGATCATCATATACCCTGGGAAATTCATCTTATTGATGATGCCGATCTCTATCTCAAGGCGCTTTCTATACTCTTCGTGTAAATTTTCAGGGACAAATTTCAGCCTCTCTTCAAGACCCTTTCTACACTCATGCTCGAAAAATACAGCATCATTTTTGAAGCTATATCTGTTTTCTGGCTCTGGGAGTGTCAAATTTCTCTCCTTAGCGCACTCAAGAGTAAATTTAAAATTTGGCGGAGTTGGGTTGCCAAGCTTGATCTCAAGGTTGCACTTATCCACGATCTCTTGGGTATTTTCTATCACTTCAGGGATGTCTAAAAATAGCTCGTTCATCTGCTCTTTGCTTTTAACAAAAAACTCATGGACGCTGTGGCGAAGTCGGTTTGGATCATCTAAGGTTTTGTTCATCGCGATGCACATGAAAACCTCGTGCGCAGCGGCTCTTTCTTTAAAAGTGTAGTGGGTGTCGTTTGTGGCGATGACCTTGATGCCAGTCTCTTTTGCGATACGCAAAATGTCATCGTCTATGCGCCTTTGATCGCCGATGCCGTGGCGCATGATCTCAAGGTAAAAGTCATCTCCAAAAATTTCTTTATACTCAAGCGCGACCTCTTTTGCCCGCTCGTAGCCTTTAGCGCCAAATTTAACGTTACGCTCGCTTAAATTTAGATGCCAGCTCACCTCGCCCTGCAAGCAAGCAGAGCTGCAAACTAGGCCCTCGCTATGCTCTTTTAGGATTTTTTTATTGATACGAGGATAGTAGTAAAAGCCCTCGATATAGCTCATGGAGCTAAGATACATCAAATTTTTATAGCCAGTCTCGTTCTTGGCGATTAGGATGAGGTGAAAGCGCTGTTTGGTGCTCTTGTCGTCAAGCTGCTCACCGTTATGCACATAAGCTTCGATGCCAATTAGCGGTTTTATCCCATTTTTTTTCATCTTTTTGTAAAAATCAATCGCGCCAAACATGTTGCCGTGATCCGTGATCGCTGCTGCCGTGTCACCTCTGTCATGGAGCGTATGAGCTAGCTCTTCTATCTTGTTTGCTCCGTCTAGTAGGGAGTATTCGGTGTGTAAATGTAGGTGTGTAAAGCCAGAATTTTCACTCATTTTTTATCCTTTTTAATGAGCGGATTTTACAAAATTTTGGCTAATAAGGCGCTTGATGAAAGCTTAATGGGAGCTTTAAAATTTGCAAAAACAGCTTGATCAAATTTTCAAATTTATTTGTCTAAAAAAGTTTTCTCAAATTTTAAAATTTATGAACGAGCATATCACGCTTCTAAATTTAGTGGCGAATGACTATGAGCCCTAAATTTAGTAAGTTGCTAATGCGAGTGAGTAAGATTTTAAAATTTGCTTTGTTA
>JAHADO010000096.1 GCA_018375265.1 Campylobacter concisus
GATCGCAACTCCGATGAGCCCAGCTGCTGCAAAAGGCGAAGAAGCTTATCTAAAAGGCGGATGTAATGGCTGCCACGTCATCGGTCAAGTAAGCTCAGGCCCAGATCTAACTGGCGTCTTACTAAGACATGAAAACGGCGAAAAATGGGTAGCAGACTTTATAAAAGACCCTGCTAAATTCTATAACGACGACTACGTTAAAGCGATGATTGACTTCTTTAAACTTAGAATGCCAAATCAGCACATGAATGACGAAGAGATCAAAAATATCATCCAGTATCTAAAATGGATAGACGAAAACGCAGGCATGTAGTTTTAAGGGGCATTTTTGCCCCTTTTAAATTTTAAAATTTAACTTTTGCTAGGCTAAATTTTAAAATTTAAAGGAGAGATTATGAGTAAATATAAAATTTATACCATTGTTGCACTTATCATTATGAGCGTTTGTTTTACTCTGCCAGTTCTTGGCTGGCACGGAGCAAAAGAGCGTATAGCTAATGGCGACGAGCTACCATCTTATGCTTACACTATCTACGATCTTTATAGCTCATTTCAGTATAAAAACCACCTTTTGCCAAAAGAGGTGGCGAGCGATCTTCATAAGATGATCGAGCAAAAAGCAGAGATCGGCACGCCATCTTTCCCTATCTGGTACGTATCTCTTGAAGCACCAAACTATCCAAAGGCAGCCTTTCCAGATGGCATCCCAGTATATTTTCACGTAGATGGATATAGTGGCGACGTGCACGAGATGAATACGATAAACCACTACATCGGCATGTATCCTATGGAGCATGGCGGAAATTTAGAGCGAGCGATCGCACCTAATTATCAACTCATCGCTACACTTTGCATGCTTGCGTTTTTATACTATGACGGTAAATTTAACTCACTTCTCATGGTGCCAACCATCATTGCACCTGTGCTATTTATGAGCGCATTTGTGGGCTGGCTATACTGGTATGGACACAATATGCAAGAGTGGGGCGCCTTTAAGATCAAGCCATTTATGCCAACCGTTTTAGGAGATGGTAGCGTGGCGCACTTTACTACGCACTCATACCCAACTATCGGCTTTTGGGTGATGATGGTGATGAGCGTGCTTTGCATACTTGCGGTATTTTCAAAGAAAAAAGAGCTAAATGCGTAAATTTTCTAAATTTGCCCTTGTTTTTTTGCCACTTTTTGGCTTTGCAAATGTCCTTCAAGATGCGATAAATATCGCTATCCCTGGCGATGTTATAAAGCTGGGGGATGCCATTTATGAAGGAAATATAATCATTTCTAAGCCTCTTAGCATCATAGGAGAAGGCAAAAATGCCCACATAAAAGGGGAGGGCAAGGGCAGCGTTATAAAGATCATCGCTTCAAACGTGACACTTAAAAATTTAAAGATAAGTGGCAGTGGCAACGACCTTGGCGAGCTTGACGCTGGCATAGGCTGTGACAAGGCAAATAACGTTGAAATTTCTAAAAACGACATAAGCGATGTGCTTTTTGGGATTGACTTTAAAGAGTGCAGTAGCTCAAAGATCACTGAAAACAACATCACCTCAAAAAAGGGCGCTAGCCTTGGCTTTAGAGGCGATGCGGTGAGACTTTGGTATAGCCATGAAAATTTGATCGAGCACAACAATATCCGTGACAGCCGTGACATGGTCGCATGGTATGCAAGCCACAATAAATTTCTAAGCAACAAAGCAGTTGGCAGCAGATATTCGCTTCACTTCATGTATGCTAATCAAAATTTAGTAGAAAATAACGAATTTATCGGCAACGCTGTTGGTATGTTTTTTATGTATTCAGCTAGCTCAAATATAAAAAATAACCTCGTTATGGATAGTGACGGCGCTTTTGGCATCGGCATCGGATTAAAGGACGTGTCTGACTTTACGATAGAAAACAACACCCTTGTCTATAATGCGCGTGGCATCTTGCTTGATAACTCGCCCTTTCAGCCAGGATCAACTATAAATTTTATAGGCAATAAAATTTTACACAACGTAGTTGGCGTCTATTTTCACGCCACGCAAGGCACAAGCATCTTTGAAAACAATGACTTTATCGGCAACATGGACATCGTCGTAAACGACACCCCAGGCGAAAAGATGCTACTAAATAGATGGAACAAGAACTATTATGATGAGTATGAGAGCTTTGATAGAGATAAAGATGGCTACGGCGACACGCCATTTTTGCACCTCTCATACATCGATCAGCTCTGGCAGTACTATCCAAATTTGCAGTTTTTCTACGGCTCAAGCGTCTTTAGCGTCTTAAATTTCTTAGCCAAACTCGCTCCATTTTCTGAGCCGATAAAGCTACTTGAAGATAGTTCGCCAAGGATAAAACCGCTTGATGTTTCAAATTTCAACGCTTTAAAGGCGAAACGTGGATAGAAGAAATTTTATGATAATAGGCTCAGCCGCAGCGGTGGCTGGATATGCCATAGGCAAGTTTTTGCCAAAAAGTAGTGGCGACAAACTCTATCTTAGACCGCCAGGTGCTGTTGATGACTTTGATGATCTTTGCGTAAAATGCGGTCAGTGCGTGCAAGTCTGCCCATATCACAGCATAAATTTACTTGATATAGAAGATGGCTACTCAAGTGGCTCAGCTCACATCGACGCCAAAGAGCGAGGCTGCTACTTGTGCGACCTTTTTCCATGTGTGCTAGCCTGTCCTAGCGGGGCGCTCGATCACGCCACAAAGGTCGTGGGCGATGTCAAAATGGGCGTTGCAGTTTTAAGTGACACGGTGGCCTGTTTGAGCTTGAAAAGAGAAAATTTAAGCGAAACTGGCGTCAAACATCTGCTTGATCGCAAAGCCTATAACGACAGAGAAGAGGCGCTAAAAGATAAGATAAAAGGCAAGATCGGTCAAATTTGCGATCTTTGCGTCACGCTTTGCCCAGTTGGCGATAGCGCGATAGCAATGAGCGAGACAAATTTACCACTTATAAAAAATGCCTGCGTGGGTTGTGGCGTTTGCGCTGAGGTCTGCCCAGCAAAGATCATAAATATCGCCCCAAAGATGAGCTATGATGAAATTTACAAGGAGAAAAAATGAGAGCAATAATACCTTTAATAGCTGCTGCGTTGCTATTTGTCGGCTGTGAAAAGAGCGAGGACAAAGCGCAAGAGGCTGCTAACGAGCAAGGCGCAAAAGTAGCAACAAGTGCTAGCATAAAGGTCGAAAAAAGTGAAAATAATGAGAGCGCAAATAAGCAAAATGAATTTATAAAATACGATATGCACGGCGAAAAAAGTGTCAAATTTGGTCTTGAAGACAACAACGTAAGCCGCCAGATCGGAGCGCTTGCCATGGTAAAAAGCCCGCTTCAAACTATAAATTTAAGGCTTATAAAGGGCAGACTTAGCAAGGACTTTATCACAAAGTGCTCAGCCTGCCACGACGACTACGCAAATGGCATCATTGGACCATCTCTTCTAACAAAGAGCGAGGATGAAATTTATAAGATGATAAACGCTTATAAAAACAAAGAGAAAGTAAATGTGCTGATGCGTGATCTTGTTAAAAAGATGGATGAGAGTGAGATTAGAAATCTAGCAAAAGAGATAAGCGATTTTAATGCGCAGTTTAGGAGCAAACAATGAAAATCGGAAAAATCATAACGATCATTTTAGCGGTGCTGATATGCGGTATCATGGTGTTTATGCTAAGTCAAACTCCGCCTAAAAAGGAGAAAGCAGAAGCTAGCGTTCAGCCAAAAGTGGAGCAAAATATCTCAAAAGAGCAGTCAAAGTCTAGCGAGGAATTTGCCAGCGAAGATGAGCTAAAAAAGGTAAAAGAGCTAAGCCTAAGCGTGGCTAAGACGCAAAATGAAGGCGTTAGCAAGCAATACCTTACCTCTTGCGCTCCGTGCCACGGCGCAAATGGCAAAGGCATAGTAGCGCCTGACATCACTCATCTAAGCAAAGAGGACCTGCTAAAAAAACTGGCTGATTATAAGGCTGGCAAGGTGCAAAACACGCTTATGAAGGGCTTGCTGACAAATGTTAGCGACAGCGATCTAAACAGCCTTGCTGATGAAATTTCTAAATTTAAAAAGTAAAAATGGATAAATATAACGTTCGTGCGACCGTTAGAAATGTAAGCTTTCTAAGCACGCTAATAACGACCACAAAAGATGGCAAAAAGCGCCCAAGCATACGTTTTTGGCGCATTTTTACTATCGTGCTGGTTCATCTTTTATTTGTGCTCTCTTACAGGGTTGATGTGCAAATTTTAGAGGGCGACATAAGTGCTTCAAGGATACTTGGCTTTCACCTAGCAGACGCATTTATGAGCTTGCAAGTCTTTTTAGCAACGCATGAAATTCATGTAAATTTACTAATCGGCTCGCTTAGCATCCTAGTCTTTTACATCATTTTTGGTGGCAGGGGCTTTTGCTCGTGGGTTTGCCCATACTCACTTATAAGCGAGATAGCTGAGAAAATTCATGAAAATTTACGCGCCAAAAAGATAGTAAAACCGCGAGTTTTTGACACAAAGTGGCGATACGCCTTTACTATTTTGTTTTTGGCTATTAGCTTTGCTAGCTCAAGCTTGGTCTTTGAAATTTTTAACGTCGTTGGGATATTTTCAAGATTTATCATCTATGGCTACTTTCACGCTATCTGGCTAGTTGTGGCTATGCTTGTGGTTGAGATTTTTTTCTCACGCAGGGCTTGGTGCAGATATGTCTGCCCTGTTGGAGCGACCTATTCGCTACTAGCAAAGCCAAATGTGATAAAGGTCAGCTGGGATAAAGAAAAGTGCGACCACTGCTTGGTTTGCACCGATGTTTGCCTAGTGCCACACGTGCTTTTTATGACAAAAAAAGGGGCAAAAACTGATGATAGTAAAAAGCTCTTTAGGATAGCTGGAGCTGACTGCACGCTTTGTGGCAGGTGTATCGACGTTTGCCACCAAGATGCGCTTAAATTTGACAACGGCTTTAAGAAACTCATATAAGGAAATTTTTTGATAGATATAAAAGAAGTAACGAAAATTTTTGGCTCGCAAAAGATACTTGATAGCGTCAGTCTAAATGTAAAAGCTGGCGAAAAGATAGCGATACTTGGGCAAAACGGAGCTGGCAAAAGCTCGCTCATGCGTATCATCTTGGGCGAGTTTGTGCCAAATAGTGGAAGTGTCGCGATAAAGGGCGTAAATACCCTAAAAGATAGAAAAGAGGCGTTAAAATTTATCTCATTTGTGCCGCAAACCCCACCGCCACTTAAATTTAGCCTGCGTGAGCTTTGCGAATTTGTCTGCAAAAGCTCAAATGTCAAATTTGAAGAGATCGAGAAATTTAGCAAGCTTTTAGAGCTTGATCTGCATGCAAATTTAAACAAGTCCTTTTACAAGCTCTCTGGCGGTATGAAGCAAAAGATGCTAATAGCCATCGCATTTGCCAAAGATAGTGAAATTTTGATGTTTGACGAACCAACGGCAAATTTAGATGTAAAAGCAAGGGAGTCTTTTAAAAATTTGCTCGATAATTTCACGCAAAAAAAGACGCTAGTTTTTATCTCGCACCGCATAGATGAGATCGCTCATTTGCTTGATAGATGCGTCTATATGGACCTTGGCAA
>JAHADO010000097.1 GCA_018375265.1 Campylobacter concisus
AAATAGCATAGTAGTTGATAAAATAACCCAAAAATGTCACAAATTTTTTTTCATTTTAAACGCATAAATTCTTAATTCAAAAAGCCTTTATCTAGCCTTATTACCACTAAATTTAGCCTTTTTATATCAAAATGTTTTTTATTTATAACTATCATAAATTTATCTCCACTTGTGACATAAATTTTCTTAAGTTTATCTATCAAATTTTGCAAATTTTCATCTCTTTTTCTATAAATTTTAGCTAGTAGTGACATAAATTTATCACTACTTTTAAGATATTCTTAGATAAATATATTAATTTTGCTATTTGGAATTTATGCTTTTTCGCATTCAGCGACTAAGATATACCCACTCTCGCTGATATTTTTAAATTTCACGCCAAGCTCGCGTTTTAGGCGCAAAACGACATTTTGTATCGCAGCCTTGCTCACCTCGGTGCTCTCATAGACAAATTCCTCTATCATCTCGTAGGTGACAAGCTTGTTTAGGTTGTAAGCAAATAGCCAAAATATCTTATTTTGCAAGAAGCTAAGGTATAGCTCGCTGCCGTTTTTATAAATTTTCTCTCTTTTTAAATTTATACTTACCTCATCGCTTAGGCGCACCAGCTTCTCATCTCGCTCGAAGCTTAGGCTTATCAGCATCGATCTAAGATCCTTTATATCGATAGGTTTTTTCAAAAACAAGGTCGCGCCCTGCTCATAGCTCTTGATCAAATTTTCATCGCTATCATACGAGGTAAAGACGATAAATTTCTGATGAGGTTTTAGCTTTTTTATCTCATTCATCATCTCAAAGCCATTTAGCACTGGCATGTGAATGTCGCTCATCACGATGTCAAAGCCCTGTTTTTTAAATTTCTCCAGCCCATCTTGCCCATCTTTTGCGCCTACGACCTGACCACAGTATGGCTTAAGCCCAGTGATGATGAGCTCCCTTGCCATCTCGTCATCCTCAGCTACTAAGATAGATACTTTTTTTAAAATTTCTAGCGCCTCTTGCATCTTTTAACCCTTTAAATTCTTCTCAAAGCTTAGCTCAAAAATCGTTGGCTTTAGGTTGTGCGCAAGCGTAATATCGCCATTTAGCTTCTCACGCGCGAGCTTTTTAGCGAAGTAAAGCCCTATGCCATTTCCTTGCTTTTTAGTCGTGTTTAGCCAGGTAAAAATTTTCTTGCTCATCTCGTAGCTCACGCCGCCGCCACTATCATAAACGCCGATGTAGCACTTATTTTCAAAGCTTCTAAATTTTAGCTCTATGACGCGTTTTAGCGGCTCATCTTTGTAGCTTTCAACGAGTGAGTCTTTTGCGTTATGGATTAGGATTAGTAAAATTTGCTGAATGATGTTTTCTATCTGACAGACCTTCATCTCTTCAAATCCGCTAAATTTCACACTCACATTTGCACGGCTAAGCTCTGTGTGCATAAGTGTTATTAAATTTCTAACGCTTGTCTGGATATCAAATTCGCTCACATTTTCAGCGCTTTTGTAAAAATTTCTAAAAATTTCGATTGTTTTTGAAAGAAGCTCGATCGAGCTTTGCCCTTTTTCTAGTAAATTTAAAAGCTCCTCATCGCTTAATTTGCCCTCTTTTTTTAGCATTATCGCCGAGCTTAGCATCAGTTTTAGCGAATTTACTGGCTGGATGAACTGATGACTTATGCCACTTATGAGCTCTCCAGCCTCGCTCATCTTGGCTCTGTGCGCTAGCAAGGTCTCGTACTCGTCTTGCACCTTTTTTATCTTGTTATACATGAAGTTGTGCAGGCTATTTGCCAAAAATGCAAGTGCGACGAAGGCAAAGAGTAAATTTAGAGCGTTTTTTAGCGCCTCTCTTGTCATGGCTAAAATTTCTTCTTCGTTGTTTGTGCCAGCTCCGATAAACCAGTTCATCGTCGGTATCTCGGCTACTTGGATCAAATTTTGCCCTATCTTTAGGCTAGTGATGTCCTCATCTTTTAAAAATAGCTCCTTAAATTTCTCCTCGATCTCTCTTTTAAGCGTCGCATCAGCCATCGATGTGAGGATCTCGCCGCTGTGAGTTACTAAAAATGAGTAAGAATTTGGCGCAAGGCTAAAGTTTTTGATGCTATCAAAGATAGTGCCTATGCGCACGACACCGCAAAGTGCCGCCTCAAATTTCGCGTCTTTTTCAACTGGCACGCATAAATTTAAAGTTGAGTCTTTTAAAATTTTGTGATTTTGCATGAAATTTACGCTTGGGGTATTTGTATTTTTTGTCTCGACATACCAGATAAGCCCCGCTCGCTCACGCTTTGACATCACCTCTTCTGAGATCTTTTGCCCATCTACAAAGATCTCGCCATCCTCTCTTAGAAGCTGCATGAGATCAAATTCTTTTGCATTTTCTTTAAAGAGCTTTATGAAATTTGCCACCTTAGCATCGTCATCTATAATGCCAGAGTTTTGGATAAATTTTGACGCACGGATGAGCGAATTTAGACGCTCATCAAGCCAAATTTGAAAGTTGCTAACGATGTTTTTACTAACTGCGATGTTGTTTTTATCAGATAGTTCGATGATCTTTTCTTTTGCATTGTTATAGCTGTTTAGCCCAAGAAGCACGACAAAGAGGCTTGCTAGCAAGATGATCGCATAAATTTTAATATTTTGTGATTTTAAATTAATATCCATGCGCGCAGTATATCCTAAGTTAGCCCAAATTTGGGCTAACTAAATTCATTTTAAAAAGGATAAAAGCTTTGAAACAAGCATAAGTGCAAGCACAACAAAGCAAATGCCAAAGCCAAGCAGCGTGCAATCCGCCATCGACATAAATTTAGAAGACGGCACAAGATACCAGCCGTCTGCATAAAGATCAACTATGCTCTTTTGCAAATCGCTTAGCACCGCACCATCAGGCACCATAGGGCTGTCATAGCCACAATCGCCCGTTGGCATAAACCAGTCAGGCGCCCACTTCTCAAGCGGCAAGCCAAATGGATAGTGCGGCTCAGTCGAGCAGCCCTGCACGCCAAAAGGATCATCGCCATGCACCGCGTCGTGGATTTTGGCTAGCTTTACGCTATACATTATGCCCTGCACCGCTCCCCAAAAGGCAAAGACGTAGCCAACAAGGGCAAAGAGCAAATTTTTTGGGTTTATGATAGCGATCACGCCACCAAGCGCCATACATAAAAAGGCAAAACGTATATAGACGCACTGCTCGCAAGGAGGCATATAAGCGTAGTTTTGAAAGAGCGAGTGCGCTATAACGACAAGCGCGACGCTTACAAAGACTAGGATCGCCCAAGAGATGCGTGAGTCTTGAAATTTAGCCATTTTTTTAAAAAAGCTCATGTGGCGCCTTATTTTTTAAGAAGCTCTTCGATGAGTGCTGCCATGCCGTCAAGCGAGCTGATTGATTTTGTCATGATGAGATATTTACCATTTACGACAAATGCTGGCACACCTTGAATTTTAGCCACGTCATAGCTCTCATCCCACTTTTTAAGTAGCTCAGTCACTTTTGGATTAGCTAGCTCTTTTTCATAGTCTGCTTTGCTAACGCCAGCAGCATCAAGTCCAGTCTTTAAAAAGCCCTCAGCGTCTTTGCCGTCGCTCCAGCGCTCTTTTTTGTCGTGATAAGCTTTGTAGTAGGTAAATTTAGCCTTTTTAAATAGCGAATTTTCATCAAATAAGCTAACACCCTTTGCCTCGTCCATAACGATAAGCACAGCAAAGACCTTGCTCGCAACCTCGCCGTAATCGCCCTTTGTCTTTAGGTGAAATGGCTCGTATTTTAGGCCAGGAATTTTCTCAACTACCTTTGGAGTGACGCTCTTGTCGTATTTGTAGCAAAATGGGCAAGCGTAGCTAAAAATTTTAACTAGCGTGTTTTGTCCGACGCTTAGTGGCTTTTCAAGCTTGACGTAGTCCTCGCCCTCGCTAAATGCACTAGCACTGATCGCACCAGCTACCGCAACGGCAAAGATAGCCTTACTAAATTTAGATAGAAAACTCATGATGATCTCCTTTGGATGATTTATTTTGAGTTATTCTACAACCAAGCTCAAACGCACTTTTAACGCTAGAATAAATTTTGGCTGAAATTTATCTTTTTTAAATTTATGATGATGGATTTGGTTTTTTGTTAAATTTATTGAAAAAGTTCGCTGTGGCTTCCTACTTCAACGCATGTAAGAAGTAAAATTTCGTTTTGTTTTTTATATATCAAGAGCAAGTCTGGCTTAATGTGGCACTCTCTAAAGCCTTTATAGCTTCCAATAAGAGCGTGATCTTTATATTTTGATGCTAATTCCTCATTATTTGCTAATTGCCAGATGATACGCTTTCATTTAGCTTTTTAAAAGCTTTCTTAAAACTCTTTGAATACTCTATCTCAAGCATCAAGGCTCTTTTCAAATTCTTCAAATGTTTTAAATCTCTCTACTTCGCCATTTTCGATCTCTTTGATAGCTCTATCAAGCCTTGAGACTTTATCTCTTTGCTCAAATTCTACATTTGCCTGCCTAGCCATCTCTTTTATAGGCTCGATAAATCCATAGTCAGCATTTTTAAAATCAATCGTTGTAGTCATCTTATGCCTTTAAATTTTTATCTTATTATAACTTCAAATTTATAAAAATAATATACGTTATCAATAAAAATTATTATTTACATATTTTAATTATTTGGTTATAATCCGCTCAAATTTTATCAAAATAGGAGTCAAAATGAGACAGTATGAAACATACAAATGCGAGAAATGCGGTAACGAGATCGAAGTTCAAAAAGTTGGCGGCGGCACATTAACCTGTTGTGGCGAAGAGATGAAATGCATCACTGAAAATTTAACAGCAGTAAATTTAATGAAGGCATTTGCTGGCGAGTCACAAGCTAGAAACAAGTATGAGCTTTACGGCGACCTAGCTAAAGAAGCAGGCTATCACGCGATAGCTAGACACTTTTACGAGGCAGCTGAAAACGAGAAATGGCACGCAAGGGCTGAATTTAAGAAATATCACGAGATGATGAACGATCCGATCGATAAGATGGATAAAAATTTACTTGACGCTGCAGCTGGCGAAAACTACGAGCATACGACGATGTATCCAGACTTTGCAAAGATCGCAAAAGAAGAAGAGCTAAGAGATGTTGAGAGGCTATTTAACGCGATCGGCAAGGTTGAAGTTGAGCATGAAAGAGAGTATTTAGAGCTTAAAAAGATGCTTGATGAAGAGGGCTTTTTTGAGAGCGACGAAGAAGATATCTGGGTTTGCGAGGTGTGCGGACACGTTCATAGAGGTAAAAAAGCTCCAGGCGCTTGCCCACTTTGCAAAGCTCCAAAAGAGTATTTTAAGCGCGAATTCTTAGGCTAAAAAGCCAAAAAATTTAGCCAAGGCGCTTGTCTTGGCTAAATTTAATAAATTTAAATCTATTTAAAATAAAAAAGTTATATAATCTCCTTAAATTTTCACAAGGAGAAAAAATGAAAAAATCACTTTTAGTTTTAGCTACTCTTGGCTTTGCACTAAGCCTAAACGCTGCAGATCTTACAGATACTTGCAAGTCTTACTTCTCAGACATCGACAAAATGGTCGAAGCTTACAAACAAGC
>JAHADO010000098.1 GCA_018375265.1 Campylobacter concisus
TATAGCTTTCAAGTGCTTTATGTAATAAATAATTAAACGCCTCTTTATCTTCTCTAGTGCTTTTTGTTACAGCACCAGAGAGATATTTGAAAAATGAATTATTCTCGACTATATCATACATTTGACTATATAGCTCTTTGCAAATAAGCTTAAGCAAAACAGCATTAACAAGCGTCGTGTTGTCGCTTAGAGGCAGCGTTTTTATAATAGTTTCCATATCTTTTGTATTTAACGTCCTGCTTTGCTCGCTTATAGGGCTCATATTTGGCTGCACTTTTATGCTCTCAACTAAATTCATCAAAAGCTCATCCATGCTCTTTGCTGTTAGCATCCTTTGACTATTTATATCTTCTTCATCAAAATTTTGAGCGCTCTCATTTAAATTTAAAGGCACATCATTGACATTTTCATTTAGAGTGATATCTTTTTCTTCATCTATGAGAGAATTTATCTTTGGCTCTTCTTTAAAATCAACATTTGAGATTTTTCCAACTGGCTCAAATTCTTTATTATCAAGCTCATCAAAATTTTTGGTATTTTCTATGATCTTGTGAGCTTTACCGACATATTCGTCTATCCTAGAAGGATCTATAAATATAAATTTAAGCTCTCCTATCCTAAAAATATCTCCTGGATTTATCACGCTTTCATAATCATCAGGTAACTTCGAATAAGAATCGCTATAAAATATCTCGCATCCTTCGTATCCGCAAATGGTAAAAACACCCTCTTCAAAGCCTATATGAGCGTGCTTTGAAGCTATAGAGCCACTTGTATCGCTGCACGGAAATTTAACCGTATCTAGCGAGCCTATGTCTCCTCCGTTTTCATCAAAAATGACATACTGCGCCAAAAAGCTTGAAGCTTTATCGAAATTTTGTATAACCGCTGCTATCTCTTGCATATTTTTTCCTTAATAAAGCATCTTTCTTGGTAAATCAATAGTTGGTATGATATTCATAAGCTCCAAAAGCTCTCCACCATTTGGAGTAACTTCAAAGCCAAAATATGACTCTTTTTTACCATCAAAGTTAAGCGTACTAACGCCAATGCTACTGAAATTTGAAGCCTTTAAGAGCTTGTACCAGCCCCACTCACCATCAAAGCTGATCTCTTTTTTATCACTGCCTGCATTTGAAACTGCATTAAATTTAAACTGTGTTGAGATATCAAAGCTTTTACTTGAAACAAGTAAATTTGATGGGATCGTATGATCATACGCCAAAGAGTTATTTGCGTAGCCTATATTTATATGGCTGAAATTTGCCGATAGATCAACTGCTTTTAAGTTATAGTTTAGTTTTAGCTCGTCATTTGAATCAAGCATCAAATTTGAAATTCTATCGATATAAGCGATATTTTCAAGGAAACTTTTATTAAATCTTAGCTCTTTTGCATATTTTGGTCTTACTTTGTAGCCACTGCCAGTTTTGCTTAAAATTTGTTTTAGATATTTATCATAAAAGCTATTCCAAGTTCCATCTTTGCCAAAAAATCTCTTAAATTCTTCGATGCTAACAGCCTTTGCTGAGTTTTCATTAAATGGATAATAAGGTTTTATAAGACTTTCAAAGTCATCAAGAACATCATCTTTATAAGCTGTTGCTAAAAGCGATGAAGCTCCGTTTTCTACCTGTTTCCAAGCAAGTTTTGATAGCTTTTGATAGTACTCATTTAGCTCATCTGGAAGCTTTTTAGCGTCATTGTTTAGCACGATAAATGGATCGTTTTCATTTTTTATGCCATTTATCGCATAGACTATCTTATCGTCACTGCTTTGAAGCATCTCAAAGTTATAGTCGCTAACTTTTTTATAGACATTTGTGACGTCATTGCTGATAAGATCTAGCGATCCGTCAGAATTTAGCGCATGATAGTTTGTAAATTTAGTGCTAAAGTCTGTAAATACGCGTTTTATCTCGCTTGAAGCAAAACCTAGAGAGTAGATGTATTTTAGTAAATTTTCATCATTTAAATTTGTATTTTGATTAGTTAATTTTATAAGAGAATTTAGTGGGTTTTCTCTTTTTGACAAAATTTCAAGCTCATCTATGACCTCTTTTTTAGTAGCAAATTCATTTGGCTCGATCGCTCTTAAAATTTGGTTCCATTTATCAGCATAGTTTTGCAAGTAAAGCTCCACAACTGCGATGCTTAGCTCTTTTTTCTCATTTGAGCTGATATCTTTTAAAGATGAGTTGGTATCCATCAGCCATGACTCGATGCCTGCAGTCTCATCAATGTTTGAGCTAAGTTTTGCTAAGAAGTCTCTTAAATTTTCTTTTGTATAAATTTTATTAAATGGATTAAACGCCTCTTTTTCTTGAACTACTTGGTTTAAATTTTCAACCTCTTTTTTGATGTCGTAGAATGATTTTTCATCTTTAAATGAGATAAACTCAAGTATCGAGTAGAGCCTTTTTGCTCTTTGAACAGGTGTTAGTTTGGTATTTGCTGCACTTTGAGCGCTCTGATCTGCTGAAATGCTTAAATTTTTAGCATTTAAAATAGCTTCGATGTGTGCTAAAAACTCATCCTTGGCAACGCCATATTTTTCAAATTTATCCCAGTTTGCAGCTATCCAAATTTTAAATAGATCAACATTTGTATAGTTTTTATCAAAAAGTGAATCATACATATAAAAGGCTTTTATAAGCTTATCTGGGTCACTCTCTGTTTTTAGGATATTTTCCATCTCAGTTAAAACTGTATTTTTGAAAAAATCAGCACTAAGGTCATAATAAAGCGCTTTAACAGGCGCAAAGCCTTTATAAGAGGTATCAAGAGTGATGTACTCAAATTTAGTATCACCGCTAAAGATCCTTGGATAGTCGTTTAGACTTTGTTTTAGCAGATTTAAAAGCTCGATCTTTTGTGTAGCGGTAAGATCTTTATACTTTTTACTATCAAGATAGTTAGAGATTTTATCTACGTTGTTAGCCGCAATTTGCTCTTTTGTATTTTTGATATTTAAAATATAACTAGAGCCAAAATAAACTCCCACACAAAGTGCGGCCACTAGGGCAAAATTTATATCTATTTTGAGCACCAAATTTCGTTACATTTGCTTTAAAAGCGATCTCTTTTAAAAATGATTTTACAAAGTAGCTTTGTTTGCTGTAATTATTTACCGCTCTAAGAAGTGGTTTTTTGATGCTATATTTATCACAAATTGTATTTGTAAGGTAGTTTATAGGGATGTTTTCTTGATATGCACTTACAAAATAAACTCCGTTTATAACAGATGTATTTTTAAGAGCATTTTGTGAGCTTAGCTTTGTAACAAAGTCTTTTACCAGCACAAAGAAATTTTCAAGCTGTTTTAAGAACAAATATGAGCGTTTTTTATCTTCTAGCATGTGCGAGATCGAGTTTTTGCTCATTAGGTGTTTAAATAGTGAGTCGCTTAAGCCCTTAAGCTCTGTCTCAAGTGTTTGGGCGGTGAAATTTGAGTCTAAATTTATACCAAGAGCTTTATTTGCCACGTCTTCATTAAATAATTTGAAATAATCGCCCATACCATCTATAAGATCAAGCTTGCTAAAAACTACGTAAATAGGAAATTTAATGCCAAGGTGCTTCTCACAGTCATTTATCCTCTTTACCATATATCTTATAAGCTCGTCAAAATACTCTTGAGTGCCTTCTAGGAATTTTTTCGTATCGATGATAAGTACGGCGCCACTTAGTCTTGAGTTAAAGTCATTTCTCTTTAAAAAGTGTAAAAACTCGTTCCAAACGCCTTTTTTAAGTAGATAGTCTCTGTTTTTCTCTACATCATCTTCAGGAAGCTCCTCTGTTGCAGTTGGCTGATAGAGGCTCTCTTGTGCAAAGTGAATGCCCTCAGTATCTAATAGTGCTCCAAATTTTGATACATAAAGGTTAAAATTTGTCGTACTTTGGTGTATCTTTTTATAAGTATCCAGGCTATCAGATAGAGGAAATTCGATATTTGAATAGTTTATAAAAGCACTTTTGCCAGCGCCCTCGTTGCCTATTATCATTATTAATGGCAATTTTTTGAAATTTATATCTTTCTTCCAAGTCGTTTTGGCGTCTTTTAGCGAAAGTAAGAAATTTCTCTTTGCCTTGCCAAAACTATCCATAGACTCTTTTTTGATCTCTTTTAGTTTGTCGTTTTTCTCATCTTTGCGTGATGCAAAATAGTTCATCAGCGGTCTAAGCAAAACAAAAAACAATATAACTGCCCAAAAAGCAACTAGCACGCTAACTCGTGAGCTAACGCTAGCAAAGCTGTATATATCGTTAAATGCTACAAGCGGGGCATAGAGCCAAAATAAAACACTAAGAGCGATAGAAGTTACTAGCACAACACTGTGTTTAAACCTAAAAAATGTGAAAAATCTGCGTAAGTAGTCGATAAATGCCATAGCTGCAAATCCTTTTACAAATAAATATATTTCTTTTATGTAATTATATCAGATTTTTTTGATTTTGGAGTTAAATTTTATGAACAAAGTCTAAATTTTATAAAATTTGACATTTTTTTATCATTTTTAAGCCTTGAACCAAAACCGATTTGGCTACTTGTATATTTTGATCCGAGCTTAAACTGCATCTTATGAGAGTAATTTATCTTCAAATATAAATCAGAAACAAATTCATCATTAGTAAAATAAGAAAGAGTCTCTTGTAGCTCTTTAAATTTATCTTTTTTTGGGAAGAAAATTACAGCCTCTTAGTACTCTATGCCGTTTATAAAGACTGCGATCTTAGTTTGTTTTTCAAAAAGCTTTTTACCAAGGATGAAATTTTTACCAAGTGTCCTATTTTTATGGCCTAAAGAGTTTAAATTTGATGGAGCTATGAAAATTTGATTTGGTAAATTTTCAAGTATAAAAAGCTTATCTTTTAGTCCAAAGTGGCTCTGAAGTGCAAATTCAACCTCCTTTTTTGGCCTTCTTTGGCTAACTGCAAGTGGCGAAAATGGTAGAAATTTCTTTGCCAGCTGCTTTTCTTTTATATTAAGCATATCAAGTAAGATCTTTGAAATTTTATCATCAAGCTCATCTTCAAAAGATCTTGCGTAGTTTTTCAGACTAATGCTATCAAAAAATAGCCAAAGCAAGTAGTTGTCAAAAAAATCAAAAAATAGCTCATAGCTATTGTCATTAGTCTTTGAAATTTTCTCTAAAATGTAGCTTGTTAGGTGCGAGCCACTTCCTAAAAGGCCCATAAAATTTACAATTATCTTTGTAAGCTCTTGCTCATCTAAGCTCTCAAGCTCTTTGATCGGGTAGGCAAAACTCGAGCTATTTTTTAAAAATATCTCGCTTCTATCCCTATTTTTTAGGATGTTTTTTATCAGTTTAAAAAAAGAAGCTTGGCTTATCTCTTCGCTCATACTAGCTCTTTCGTGCCGCTTAAAAACCCATAGTCAAATAAAATTTTACTCTTTACGCACTTTATCTTAAGCTCGCAAAATGAGTTGATAGAAGCAAATTTTGATAAAAACTTAGCCAAATTTATACCTAGGACATAGACGTTTC
>JAHADO010000099.1 GCA_018375265.1 Campylobacter concisus
TAGCGCGCTTTTTAGCGAGAAAATGGCAAAATACAAAGAGGGCATTAACTACATCTTCGTGCCTCAAGAGCTCTACACTCCGATCGATCAAGGCATTGTGCTCTTAAAACGTGCTGAAAATAACGCTGATGCGAAGGCATTTTACGATTTTGTCCTAGGCGATAAAGCAAGAGAAATTTTCAAGAAATTTGGCTACAACGTCCCAGCTAAATGATAAAAGCAAAGATCGCTCAAATTTCTTCTAAAGATGGCGTCAGCTTTTTTGAGCTTGAGTGCTTAAATTTAGGGGTAAATTTATTTATGCTAGCCTTAAACGAGACTAGCAAATTTGCCTTAAATAATGAGGTGAGCTTAAATTTCAAAAGCTCAGATGTTATCTTATCAAGGCTTAGACTTGAGGCTAGTTCGCTTGAAAATGAGCTAAAATGCGAGGTCGCTGACATAAATCGCGGCGAAATTTTAAGCATCATTAGCCTAAAGTGTGAGCAGCTTTGCTTTGAGGCCATCATCTCAGATCACGCTCTAAAAGGGCTAAATTTAGCGGTAGGTGAGCAGGTTTTTGCCTATGTTAAATCAACAAGTATCCACGTAAGCGCTTAAAAATGATAGAGATTTCTTGCAAAAAAGAGCTAAATGGCGGCGGCGGTAAATTTATGCTTGAAGCTGATCTTGCCTTTGAAAGCGGAGAATTTGTCGCACTTTATGGAGCAAGCGGCGGTGGCAAGACCACGATTTTAAGGCTCATTGCTGGCTTTGAAGCCCCGCAAAGTGGCGTGATAAAGGTTGCAGATAAGATCTTTTTTGACGAAAAGACAAATTTAGCCCCGCAAAAACGAAATATCGGCTTTTTGTTTCAAGACTACGCCCTTTTTGAAAATATGAACGTCTTTAAAAATTTACTCTTTGCAAATAACGATGAAAATTTAGCAAATAAACTGCTTGAAATTTGCGAGCTAAAGAGCCTAAAAAACGCCAAGATAGGCGAGCTCTCAGGCGGTCAAAAGCAGCGCGTAGCACTCGCTCGTGCGGTGATGAGAAAGCCTGAAATTTTACTGCTCGATGAGCCACTAAGTGCCCTAGATAACGCCATGCGCGAGAAGCTACAAGACTATTTGCTAGTTCTTCACGATGAGTTTAAGATGAGCGTTATCTTAGTAAGTCACGACATAGCTGAAATTTACAAGCTTTGCAGCAAGGTTTTTGTCCTTGAAAATGGCAAAATTTCAAGGTCTGGCAGTGCGAGCGAGATATTTTTAAAAAGTGCAGGATCGCAGAAATTTGCATTTAACGCTAAGGTTTTGGAGATCAAAAAGCGTGACGCCATTTTTGTTGCAAGCGTGCTAATAAACCGCCAAATTTGCGAGGTCGTGCTAAGTAGCGCAGAGGCTCTGGGGCTAAGAGCTGGCGATACGGTGGTGGTTAGCACAAAAGCTTTTGGCGTAAATTTGGCAAAAGCATGATGAGCGAACTAGCAAATATTGACTATGAGCCATTTTGGCTATCTCTAAAACTCTCTTTTATCACGACCTTTATCCTATTTTTCTTCTGCGTAGCGCTGGCATACTTTATGTCGCAAAAGAAATTCTTTGGCAAGGCATTTTTAGAGTCCGTTATCTCGCTGCCTTTGGTGCTGCCACCAAGCGTTCTTGGCTTTTATCTGCTTATTTTTCTCTCGCCATACTCGGCCTTTGGCAAATTTATAGAAGATCTTTTTGGCGTGAGGATGGTTTTTAACTTCACAGGCCTTGTTGTGGCAAGCTGCATCTACTCGCTGCCATTTATGTTTGGACCCATTTACGCTGGGCTAAATAGCCTAAAAAAGAGCCTTTTTGAGGCGAGCTACAGCCTTGGTAAAAGTAGGCTCACGACCATTTTTAGAGTGATCTTGCCAAGTATCAGATCAAACTTACTAACCGCGATCGTTGTTAGCTTCGCTCATACAATGGGCGAATTTGGCGTGGTTTTGATGATAGGTGGCAGCGTGGCTGGCGAGAGCAAGGTCGCTAGTATAGCGATATTTGAGGCGGTTGAGATGCTTGACTATACCAAAGCTCACATCTACGCACTTTTGATGCTAATAATTAGCTTTTTCGTTCTTTTTGTCGTCTATCTCTTAAATTCAAAAAAAGCTTAAAGATATATAATAGATAAAAATTTTAAAGGATGAAAGATGATAAAAGTGCCTACAAGCATCTATCTAAGGACTTTAGACGGTAAAGAATTTGACTTTTCTGCCTTTGCAAGGAGCCATGACTGCGTGGTTTTTATCTACCCAAAGATAGGCGAGGACTTTGAGCTTTTAAGCAAGCAGCTGCAAAATACTGCAGGCATGAAAGGCTGCACGAAGCAAGCGATAAACTACAAAAAACTTCTTAAAGAATTTAACGATCTTGGCTTTATGGTAGTAGCTATTGGCTCCCAAGATATCGCTGCTCAGAAGAAATTTGAAGAAGAGACCGCAACTGGCGTGATGTTTTTAAACGATAGCGAGTTTATGCTAGAGCGAGCGCTTGAACTACCAGTGTTTGCCGCTTCAAATGGGCATAAATTTTACTTTCGTCAAACACTTATCATAAAAGGCGGCAATATAAGGCGCGCATATATCGTTGATGAACCTGAAAACGACGCTAAAAATATGCTTGAAAAATTGCAAAATAAAGACTACTAGGAGGGTAAAATGAGCCAAAATAGCAAGATCGAAAAGTCTTATGATGAGCTAACATATAAATCAGCAGCATTTGCGCAGTCATCGCCCTATAAACTAGAGGCTTGCGCTACGCTTCTTGGCATCAACCCGCCGCCTTGCAAAAACGCAAAAGTGCTCGAGATAGGGTGCAGCTTTGGCGGAAATTTGATCCCATTTGCCGTAAATAACGAGAACGCAAGAGTAGTTGGCATCGATCTTAGCGGCGAGCAAATAAGGCGCGGACAAGAGATCGTTAAAGAGATAGGACTAAGCAATTTAGAGCTAATCCACGGCGATATCTGCGAGTTTAAAAGTGATGAGAAATTTGACTACATCATAGCTCACGGCGTCTTTAGCTGGGTGCCTGACTTTGTAAAAGATGCTATTTTAAGGGTCGTAAGAGAAAATTTAAGCCAAAACGGCGTGGCGTTTATCTCTTACAATGTCTATCCTGGCTGGAAGATAAAAGATGTCGTGCGTGATCTTATGCTACTTGCCGCAAAGGATCAGAATAGCACAGAAGAGAGGCTAAAGGCTGCCAAAGAGGCTCTTTTAGTTTATAAAGAGGTTTTGCTAACAAAGCTTGGCGCAAACTACGAAGATAAAATCCCCGCAAAGTTGCTGCTTCACTGGATAGATAACGTGCTTGAAAAGGATGATTTTTATATAGCTCATGAGTTTTTAGAAGAGATAAACGATCCATTTTACTTTAAAAACTTTAACGCCATGCTAGCTAAAAACGAGCTTGCCTATCTTTGCGAATACGGACTTGAAGATCTTTTTGTGCCAGATCTTGGCATAGAGCATGTAGATAACTATAAAGATAGCAAATTTAAAGATAGGATAGATCTGGAGCAGTTTATAGATATAGTTAATAATAAAGTTTTTAGACAAAGTCTCATCGTGCATGCTAAGGCTTATGAGAGCGTGGCTAATAAACAAATAGGACCAAGCGATGTTAATAAAATTCACGTAGTAGCTGACTTTGTAAAAAAAGATGACGGATGGCACGATAAATTTACTCTTATGCCTAAAGATATCTCTTGGCTTTGCGAGGTCTTTTATAGGATGTATCCAACAAGTATAAATCTCTCTCAAATTTTAGAGATTTTGCCAGAAGATAAGCTTATGGTTTATAGCGCTTTTGTAAGACTTTTAACTAACTCAGCAAGCGCAATGATAGTAAAAGACGAGCTAAAAGATATAGAGTACGCTCCAAATTACTCAAGGCTAAAGACAAATTTAACTGGCTATATAAAGTATTTTTTAAACCATAAAGATAACGCCGACATTATCTTTGCAAACAAATTTGGTTTCTCAGAACAGCTTAGTACGCTTGATTACTATATCTTTTTGCTACTTGATGGTAAAAATACTTTAGAAGAAATAACGGCTAAGAGTTTGAAATTTATAAAAGAAAACAGCATAAAAATATCTGATAAAAATGACAAATTAGTAGCCCACTTAAAGGGCTACATCGTAGGCACAGCAAAGATAGCTAGCATGCTCTATTTGCTTGAGGAAATTTAAAATGAAAAAAGTTCTTGCTCTTATTTTTTGTATATTTCTAATAGGTTGTGCTAGCAAGCCAAGCGTAAAAAATCTAAATCTTAAAAGTAGCCTAAGCTACGGCGGCGAAGAGCTTGCAAAGATACTTGAGCAAGATGATGCAGTGGCATTTAGTAGCAACTTGCGTGAGGGAGTTTTCATCTACATAAGTAACGCCAAAGTCGCAAACTATCTTGGCGTAGTAAGAGCTGAGAGACACGCTAAATTTAGCGTAAAAGAGCTAGGCAAAAACGATCTTTTGATAAAAAGCGTAAATGATCTAACGCAAAGCTTTGATGCTAGTTTAGAGCGAGCTAGAGAGCTAAAATGTGGCACTTTGGTGATCAGACTAAAAGATAAATTTCAGGATTTAGAAGCGGCAGATAAATTTTTAGAGCAAAACGAAAGCGCATTTTTAAAGATGAGCGATGAGATAAGGTGCAAGTAGCCTTATCTGCCCTGCTCTATAAGCTTAAAAACTTCATCTTCTAAGCCCAAAGCATTTTTGCCAAAAGCTACGTAAAATGGGCTTTTTAGATCCGCTAGCTTGTAGCTTGGCTCGCATCTGTCACTAGCGTTTAAGACCTTGCCACCGCTAAATTTCACTACCGCCTCGCCTGCAGCGTTGTCCCAAAGATAGCTAGGGCTAAATCTCACATATATCCCACCAAGCTCGGCTAAACGGCAAAATTTAATGGCAGATCCGATGCATTTTTGCTCTAAATTTAAACTATCTCTTATAAGCGTGACCCTCTTCGTCTCGCCTCTTCTGCTTGAAAAGATGAAGTTGTTTAAGCTTTTAGTTTTTTCATTTAGATCATGCCTTGCCACAACCTCATCATTATCGCCTAAAATTTCTTTAAAAGCGCCGTTTTCATCAGCGTAAAAAAGCTCTTTGCTAACTGGGATAAAAATGACACCAAGCACCGGCCTAGCCTCTTTTATAAGCGCTATGCAAACGCAAAATTCACCGTTTCTAGCTAGAAATTCTTTCGTGCCATCAAGGGGATCAACTAGCCAAAACTCGTCTTTGTCGCTCTCTTGCAAGATGCTCTCTTCAGAGCAAATTTTTATTCCGCTTTTGCTTAGCTCTTTTAGTATCACCTCATTTGCCGCTAGATCAGCGCTAGTTAGCGGCGAGCTGTCATCTTTTAGGCAGACTTTAAGCGCATGGCTATTAGATGAGTAAAATTTCATTATCTCACTCCCAGCGCTGATGGCTGCCTTGATGGCTAAATTTAAAAGCTCGCTCATTTTGGTGTTCTGTTTGT
>JAHADO010000100.1 GCA_018375265.1 Campylobacter concisus
GGCAAAAGACGTTGCAGTCGAGTGCTACACTCTTTCAAAAAGCTACAACATGGCTGGCTGGAGAGTTGGCTTCATGTGCGGAAACAAGAGGCTTTGCGCCGCTCTTAAAAAGATAAAATCATGGGTTGATTACGGCATGTTTACGCCGATACAAGTCTCAGCCACAGTCGCACTTGACGGCGATCAAAGCTGCGTTGAAGAGATACGCCAAATTTATGAAAAGAGAAGAGATGTGATGATAGAGGCCTTTGCTCAGGCTGGTTGGGAGCTTAAAAAGCCAAATGCTAGCATGTTTATCTGGGCGAAACTTCCACCAAAGGTTAGCCACTTAGGCAGTCTTGAGTTTTCAAAGCAGCTTCTTACAAAGGCTTCAGTTGCAGTTAGTCCGGGCATTGGTTTTGGTGAGGGCGGAAACGACTACGTGCGCTTAGCTCTTATCGAAAATGAAAACAGGATAAGACAAGCGGCCAGAAATATAAAAAAATATTTGAAAGAATTTGAATGAATGTAGCGATATTGGGCGTTGGAACCGTTGGTGAGTCGGTTGCAAAGATTTTACTAAAAAACAAAAAACTAATCGCAGCAAGATGTGGCGAAGAAATAGTGCCAGTTATCGGTGTGGTTAGAAATTTAAATAAAAAAAGAGACGCTGGCATCCCTTTGACTGACGATATAAATAGCGTCATAAACCGCGATGATATCGATGTTTTTGTCGAGCTTATGGGCGGCGTCGAAGAGCCTTTTAGGGTGGTGAGCGAAATTTTAAAGCGCAAAAAAGCGGTCGTCACTGCAAACAAGGCGCTTCTTGCCTATCACAGATATGCTTTGCAAAATTTAGCCAAAAACACACCATTTGGCTTTGAAGCAAGCGTGGCTGGTGGCATACCGATCATCAGAGCCTTAAGAGAGGGGCTTAGCGCCAACCACATCTTAAGCATAAATGGCATACTAAATGGCACTAGCAACTATATCTTAACCTCGATGATGAATGAGGGCTCAAATTTCAAAGACGCGCTTAAAAAGGCACAAGAGCTTGGATACGCTGAGGCCGATCCTACTTTTGACGTGGGTGGCTTTGATACGGCTCACAAGCTTCTCATCCTTGCTAGCATCGCATACGGCGTGCACGGCGATCCAGAAGATATCTTGATCGAAGGGATACAAGGCATCACGCCAGAGGATATATTTTTCGCAAAAGACTTTGAATACTCAATAAAACTTCTAGCCATCGCAAAAAAAAGCGAAGGCAAGGTCGAACTACGCGTGCATCCAGCGCTTGTGCCGCAAAATAAAATGATAGCAAAGGCAAGCGGCGTAACAAATGCGATCAGCGTCGTTGGCGAGGTCGTTGGCGAGACTATGTACTATGGGCCTGGAGCTGGCGGCGACGCGACAGCAAGCGCGGTAATTAGCGATCTCATCGACATCGCAAGAGATAGTAAGTCGCCGATGCTTGGATACAAAGCGCCATTTGAGCTAAATACCTTAGAGCTACTTGATCGCGACAGGATAAAGACGAAATACTACTTTAGGCTAAAAGTCGAAGACAAAATGGGCGTGCTAGCAAAGATAACAAATTTAATGAGCGAAAACAACCTCTCGATCGATAGCTTGCTGCAAAAGCCAAAAGATGAGAGCGAGTATGCCGTGCTATTTTTCACGACGCACACGAGCTTGGAGGCCGATGCGAAGCGAACGATAGAGCTTTTAAAAGAGCAAGAGTATATAAAAGAAGAGCCATTTATGATGAGGATCGAGGAGTAGCTTGGGGCTAAAAGAATACCTCTTTGGTAAGAGCTCCGAAGATAGGGCGTGTGAGTTTTTGCGTAAGCTTGGTTTTGTCATTTTAGAGAGAAATTTTCACTCTAAATTTGGTGAGATCGACATCATCGCGCTAAGTAGCGATAAAATTTTGCACTTTATAGAGGTAAAAGCAACCAGCGGAGGATACGAAGCGGAGTATAGGCTAAACAAGGCAAAATATATGAAAATTTTAAAAACGATAAATTTTTATATGATGAAAAATGAGCCAAACAGGGACTATCAGCTTGATCTGCTAGTTGTAAAAAATGAAAATTATGAGTTGATAGAAAATATTAGTTTATAATAAAATTTATTATTTATCTAAAATTTAAATTTGATTTTGTATAATTGCCACATCTTTAAAATAAGGAGAACAAATGGGAAAATACATCGAACTCACAAAAGAAAATTTTGATGTAACAAAAGAAGGCGTTGCTCTAGTAGATTTCTGGGCTCCATGGTGCGGACCTTGCCGTATGCTAGCTCCAGTGATCGAAGAGCTTGCTGAAGACTTCGAGGGCAAAGCGAAAATTTGCAAGGTAAATACTGATGAAGTGCAAGATCTTGCAGTTGAGTTTGGCATCAGATCGATCCCAACATTGCTATTTTTCAAAAATGGCGAGCTAGTTGAGCAAATGGTCGGTGCGCAGTCAAAACAAGCCCTAACTGACAAACTAAATTCGCTTCTTTAATGAGCGAAAAAAGAAGAGGAAGTCTGCTTCCTCTTACCTATATATTTGGTTCATTTTTTGGTGCAGCTATGATAGCAGCTGCATTTGCGTATAGCAACTATCGTTTTTCACAATATAAATTTGTTGATTTTGCGAAGCTAGTTTTTTACGAAAAAAGCGAAATTTTCACTCCAAAAGAGCCAAAATACACGCTTTTAATCTTCAGTTCAAATCAATCAAAATTAGACGAAATTTTACCAACCAAAAATGAAACAGTTGTGGCAATCGATATCTTTCAAAAAAGATATGAGTCAAACTCAACACTAAAATATATAAGCTCAGATATAAATACAGTCCTAGAGCTTATGCGAAATTTAAGCATCACGAAGCTTCCTAGCAGTGTTGAGATAGTTCATCAAAGGGGCGAAATTTATAAACAAAATTCGTCCATAAATGTTTTAGAATAAAGGAAATTTATGCTTGATTTAGCGATCATCGGAGGCGGTCCAGCAGGACTAAGCGCCGGACTTTACGCCACTAGAGGCGGATTAAAAAATGTTGTAATGTTTGAAAAAGGCGAGCCTGGCGGTCAGATCACCTCTAGCTCAGAGATAGAAAACTACCCAGGCCAAAAAGCCCCTGGCGAGAGCGGCTTTGACTTTATGAGCACTTGGTGGAAGCAGTGCAGTGCATTTGGACTAGTTCATAAGTGGGCAAACGTCGTTGGCGTTAGAAAAAATAGCGACGGCAGCTTTGAAATTTTACTTGAAGGCGGCAAGAGTGAGCAGGCAAAGGCTGTCATCGTAGCGACTGGCTCAACCCCAAGACGTGCTGGCTTTAAAGGCGAGGACGAGTTCTTTGGCAAAGGCGTTAGCACGTGCGCAACATGCGATGGCTTCTTTTACAAAAACAAAGAGGTAGCCGTTCTTGGCGGTGGCGACACAGCTGTTGAAGAGGCACTTTATCTAGCAAATATCTGCTCAAAAGTCTATCTTGTGCATAGACGTGACGAGTTTAGAGCAGCGCCAACAACCGTTGAAAAAGCTAGAAAAAATGAGAAGATCGAGTTTATAACAAGTGCAACTGTAAAAGAGGCGCTTGGTGATAAAATGGGTCTAACAAAGATCGTGCTTGATACCAAAAATGGCGAGCGCGTGCTTGATGTGCCAGGCATTTTCACATTTGTCGGACTAAATGTAAATAACGGAATTTTAAAAGATGAAAACGGCAAATTTATCTGCGAAATGGCTGATGGCGGACAGGTCAAGACAAATCTCAAGATGCAAACTAGCCTAAAAGGGCTCTTTGTAGCAGGCGACATCAGAGAGGATGCTCCAAAACAAGTCATCGTAGCAGCAGGCGATGGCGCAGTGGCTGCACTTAGCGCTATGAGCTACATAGAAAGCTTACATTAATACTCAAATTTAGCCAAATTTTTGGCTAAATTTCTTTTTCAAAATAATCCTTTTAGCAAAAATTTACATTTTAAAAGTGCTTGATTTTTAGGCTTATCAGAACATTTTTTTAAAAATTGCATTAATAAAATAACTCTAGGGTAGAACATAACCTCTTTTGCATGAAATAGGCAAAAAGTGCGCTCTAATATAATCAATATCCATTTTTTTGATCGCAGTAATTGTCACGATGATAATTTTTAATTAAATTCCAGCCTCAAGTAGCTATTTTCAAAAGCCATTTCGTAATCTCTCTATAATAAATTTTATGTTAAATTTCAACCAAAAGTCAAAGGATAAATTTTGGTAAAAATAGGACTTTATGGCGCTAGTGGCAAGATGGCTCAAAGTATCATCTCTTGTTTAAAAGATGAAAAAGACGCCACTTTAAGCGTCGCTTTTAGCCAAAAAAATGAAGTTGAAAATTTAAGTAGCGAGCTTTTGACAAACGACTTTGCTAAATTTTTTGAAGCGTGCGACGTTATCATCGACTTTAGCCAAAAAGAGGCGACCGTAGCACTGCTAAACTACGCTAGAACCAACCCAAAACCACTGGTTATCGGCACAACCGGACTAAATGACGATGAGAAAAACTTGCTTCACCTAGCATCAGGCACTATGCCAATACTCTACGCAACAAACATGAGTCTAGGCGTAGCAGTGTTAAACCGCATAGCAAGGATAGCTTCGAAAGTTTTAAGAGAATTTGATATAGAGATCGTCGAGCAGCACCACAGACACAAAAAGGACGCTCCAAGTGGCACTGCGATGACCTTGGCGGGCTGTGTGGCAGAGGCAAGGGATCTAAATTTAAAAGATGTTTTAGTAACTGGCAGAGCTGGCATGGTGGGCGCAAGGAGCAAAGATGAGATCGCAGTTATGGCGCTTCGTGGCGGTGACGTGGTCGGTCGTCACACGGTTGGCTTTTACAATGACGGCGAATTTATCGAGCTTAACCACACGGCAACTAGCAGAGCGACCTTTTCAAAAGGTGCCATTAAAGCTGCTATCTGGCTAAAAGATCAAGGCTGCGGTCTATACTCGGTAGATGATAGTTTGGGGCTTGATGATTAAATTTAAGCTTGATGATATAAAGAGATACGAGTTAGAATTTGGCGATAAATTCTACCTGCCAGAGCGCGAAAAGCGCCAAAATTTAAGAGCTAATGAGTTTGATTTGAGATGATGAAATTTAGTTTTAGCGCATGTGGATTGTTATAAATGGTGCAAATAACGGCAAAATGTGCCAGCCATTATACAACAAGCCACTTACAAAATGGTGCTTAGGCGTTAAAAGTGAGAGCAAATTTAACTACAAAGATGAAATTTAAAAAGATGAAAAGAGGATAAAAGATGTGTGCGATAGTTGGTATCATAAATTCTAAGGATGCGGCGAAAACGGCGTATTATGCGTTATTTTCTATGCAACACCGCGGTCAAGAGGCAAGTGGCATCAGCGTCTGTAACGACGGCGAGATCTCCACTCACAAGGGCAACGGCCTAGTCACCGAGGTCTTTAACGAAGAGATATTAAGCTCACTAAAAGGTGACATGGCGATCGGCCACAACCGCT
>JAHADO010000101.1 GCA_018375265.1 Campylobacter concisus
TCTATTTTTACTCGCTCAAATTCATCTTGTGTAAAATAAAGCAAAAATGACTTATCTCGTTTTAAATTTTTAGGCTTTCTTACTTCTGACGTTTCTCCTCTTGCTTGATTTATAAAATTTTCTTCACTCGTAGCTGGAGTTGTATTTACTTTTTTAAAACCCATTTTTAATCCTTAATATTTTCTTTTACAACTTGTAATAGCTCGGCATAAAAACTTTCGAAATCTTCAAGTGCCCTGTCCCCATTTTTGCAAAATTCACTCAAACTATTGCCATTTGAAACCGTTTTTCTATAAGCTTGTCTTTCATAAATAACAGAGTTTAATAAAAAGACATCACTTAAATTTCGTTCTTTTTTTGCATCATCGATGTATTCACGCATACTTTCAAGCTCTTTTGCCAAAAAAGGATTTGGAGAAACGCGGTTTACAAGTATAAGTGTAAGCAATTTCTCATTTAACTCTTTTGCCTCACTACTAAGATCAAGCATGCGATCAAGAACGCTCACATCATACTGTGAAGGTATGGTTGGTATTATAAGTACATTTGATGACAACATAGCCTTACGCATCTCCTTACTATCACGTCCACCAGTATCGACTACGATAGAGTCAAAGTTAGCCCGCATACGCTTTATCTCATCGCCCAAGCTAACACCTGTTTTTGATACGCTTGAAAAGAGCGGTTTTAAATTTGACTGACTTCTAATATCTGAAAAAACTTCGGTTGAACGTTGTGGATCAGCATCTATTAAAAGGACATTATCTCCATCCTCTGATAACCTAGCCGCTAAATTTACAGCAAGTGTAGTTTTGCCGCTACCACCTTTTTCATTTACGATAGATATTACCATTTTTAATCCTTTTCTTTTTTATTGGATTATATCATAAAAATATCTTTTTCATATCTATATATTTTTATATAAATATTATTATCATATTACTATAATATTTATTTCATATAATCTCTTTAGTTAAAATATACTATACAAACTATACAAAAATAAAAATAGGCGTTTATTAGCAGACAATACAACTACAAAAGCGATACATAATTTTCAAATCACGATAGAAAGCATTATTATTTTATATAATATTATTATAATATCTAAATCATATAATAATAATATTATATAAATATATTTTAGGTATTATAATAATATTTCCAATTGACGCCCTACTTCGTCAATTCCTCTGCTATTATACAAATCATTAAAGTCACTATATCCACTAGAAATTTCTGTATCATTAAAATTTGGGATACATACACTTACATTTTTAAAATTATTTTTAATCTGCATTGCCTTTTCTTTTCCAATATTAAACCCACTATCTTTTTCTTTCCTGGCATCATTATCAGCAGCAATTATGATGTGTGTATTACAAAACCTTGCAAAAAAATTCTGAACTACAAATTCTAAATTACCTACATCAAGTCCAACTATCACGGGCGTCTTACAAGCTTCATGAACGCTTGCTGCAGTGGCAAAACCTTCACATATATAAATTTTATTATATTTTAATAAAGTCTCAATATTAAGTTTAGCTGAATTTTTATTATAAAGATCCATATCGTCACTTATAATGAAAAAATTTCCTCGCTTCTTAGCAAGAAGTTTTTCACCATTTTTCTTTTGCTCATTTGAAAGTAGGGCGCCTATCATCTTATTTCCATTTGGAAATATCCGTTGAAGCGACCAAAATTTTTCGTTGATATCAAAAAGTGGCATAAGAAGATTTCCAAATCTATCCTGTTTCAAACCATAGTTTTTATATATTCTTTTTCTAACAAAATAGGCATGGTCTAAAGCAGCAAAATTTGCAGCCAAAAACTCATCAAGTAAAATTCTAGCTGTTTTTTTATATTCGTCTTCTAGTTCATTCTCCCTTTGTAACTGCTTTTGAATAAAAACTGTATTGTCATTTGATAAATTCTGAGTTTTTTTACTATAAATAAGTTCACCAGAATAGGGCAATATGTCTAATGTCTCATATTTCCAATTACTACTAAATCCACTTTTAAAATTTTGTATAAACCCGGCTGGTGTACCATCTAAATAACCAACATACGCACCACTTTTTTGCGCACCCTTATCGCCATCTACTCTAACACGTCGCAAAATTCCATCCATTATTGGTGTGTCTACTTCAAGCCCAGCCGCATTTAAGGCAGCTTTAAATTTTAAAGATACGTCAGTAATATCAATTTGATATTTTTGAGAATATGGCACTTTGAACTTTGTAATACCATCTGATAGTACAATTTTTTTACTAGCTCCTTCTTTTTTATTTTCTTCAAGTAACTTTACTAATGCCTCAAAATCAAAAGTATCATAAATAAACCATCTTTTTTCGTCACTATCCCACATAGCCCCCATTGTTTTTGCAGTATTTTTTAGAGAGTAGGGTACATCAATATAAATTTTTTTTCTTTTCCTTGGCATATTAAAAACCTATCATATTCATATTAATAAAATAATATTATAATATCTTTATAATATTATTATCATATTTAAATAATATTATAAAATTTAAAATAAACAAATTTTCTTTTGTTATTATACTAAGTTTCTATATCCCTCTTTACAATGACACTTTTATAAATTCAATAAAAACTTTGTTGCTTATTTTTATAATCTTGTAAAAACAAGCAACATCGATCAGGATATAAAACATAATCAACAACACGAATATTATCTCTTAATGAAATAAAAAATCTCCCAAAAAAACACAAAATTTAATCTTATATAAAATTTTTTCCCAAAAAAAGAAACAAACACTGCCCTCCATTTGTAAAGAAAATACCTTACAGTAAAGAAAAAAGTAAAGATCATAAAATAAACCAATGATAATAGTCTTTCTTTTTTGGTGTCTTATTTTTGTGCGAATTTTTTGCTTGCAAAAAATTAATAGCACAATTATAAAAGTTCAAAAGTTATTTACTTTTGATTTACCTTATTTTTGGTCTTAGGAAAAAGACAAAAAGAAAAGAATAAGAAGGGAAAACGCTATAAAAAATGGTCTTAAAGTGCGGTAATTTCGTGGACCGTAGCCATTTTATATTTTCCCGTGCCTGGGAAAAATGGTTTTCTGTGTGGGAAAAATTTAACCACACTAGCAAAATTTTTCCCAAAAAATTATAATTAATCATAATTTTTTACAGCAATAGCAATTTTTGGGAAGTTTTTATCGCACGTGTATATAACTTCGCAGCCTTCTTTATCTGCGCAAAAGTATTGCAATGCGTCCTCCAAGTCGGCGTTAGAATTTTTAGAGTACTTTATGGCCTTCTTTATTGTTTCGACACCAAAACTTGCTAGTTGCCATTTTTGAGTTATCACTTCCAGAAAGTCGAGCAATATAAGCTGTTTTTGCTTTGAATGACGCAAATTGTAATAAAGTGTACTAATACTATCTTCACTAATAACAATATCAGTGCCATTTCGCATTAAATTTTGCATGAGTGCAACAGCTTTTTGGTTGTTTGCTCTATCAGTATCAATAATATCAATGATAATATTTAGATCAAAAAAAACTTTCATTATTCATCCCTTTGGTTTAGTTCATCTGATTTAGCAGCCCTAAGTGACTTAGCGTTGCCTTTAAAATCTCCCTTAAACGCTCCAACAAATTTCATAATATCAGCAATATCGCTCTCTACACCACTTGCTGTTTCATTAGTTGTCTCAGATTTTACCTCGATGGCTTCTGGCTTGTCCTCGACTGGCTCCTCATCATGTTTTTTTGATATCACGATCTCAGTCTCACTCTTATTTGCCGAATGTTGGATCTGTTTTACGCTATCAATCTGAAAATCATCAGGGGCCGCCAAAACCTTGTCAAAACCATCATAAGCTGCATCAGTTAAAATTTCTTTTGTCATCTCAAGCGTTTCGAAATTAAATGTTTTAACAGTAGTTTGCCTTAGTTGTTTGAGATCTTTTATTGAACCTTTGCCTACTATTTGTGGGTTGAGCATAAATGAGTTTTTGCCTATAATGTCGAATTTATCCTTGTCATTTTCACTGATTTTAAAAATTGCTTGTTTATCTTCTAACTCTTTCAGGGCACGATACACGCTTGATTTTGCTAGAATTTTTCTTTCTTCAAAGTATTTGACAAAATCACTATCATATTTAAAGATGTTCTTATAATTGACATTTTTTATCATTACTAAAAAAACCGTTCTGGCATTGTTTGAAAGATTTTCAACTAAAAAGTCTAAGTTTTCAACAAATACTTTTATAAACGCGTCTATCGACTGTTCTTTTTGTAAAAAGCTCGTTACTATCGTTTTTACTTCACCTGTTTGGCTATCTACTATCTCTTGTGTACGATTGTAAAGCCTGGCACTCGTAGAACGAGATTTTTCAAGGTCTATTATCTCTCTTGCCATATTTGTCCTTTTTTTCATTTTTTGACACGAATTTACATTTTTTCGCCTTATTGCCTACTTAATTTTTCCCAAAAAATGATACAAATTTTATTATAGTAGAAAATTTTTTCCCAGAAAAAAATATTTTTATTTTAAAAGTATGGTTTAAATCAAAATTATAAATAATTTTTGCTATATAATTTTTTCTATATTAGGCATATTTTGGGCTCCTCATAAATTTAACCTATTATTTACGTTTTAGTAACTTAAAATCGAAAAGTATTTTAAAGATACTTTTCGACTCTTTAAATGACGAACTACCTCCTGAAAACATATCTATCAGAGCTGAAGACGATGAGGATATTGAGCTACATGCACAATTTGACAACACAGACTACATCAACAACGATATAGTTTCAGATGATGATGTGATAAGTGAAGAAGAGATCCAAAATGGAACTGGCTATGAGCTTGAAAAAGAATATGCAGGCTCTGATGAAGATACAGAAGATGATAGTTTTTCTATATTATAAAAAAATTTTTAATTTAAAAGTTAATAATATATCATAATAATTTATTAAGATATATATCTTATAATCAATAATATTTATTAATAAATAATCTTTATTGTTTGGGGGTCTAATGGACCCCCAAAAAAATAACCTCTTTTTTATGATGATTTTTTAAAAATTCCACGACCTAAAATTAAAAAATTCAAAAAAAGATTTCTTGATAGAAATACGTTTTGAAGTGTGATTTTCTTTTTTAGTTCATCGAACTTATAAAGAATTTACTTATTTTTTTACTTTTTTTGGCAAATTCCACGACCTAAAATTAAAAAATTCAAAAAAAGATTTTTTTTAAAACTGAGTTTTTAAAAAATGGAGATCGCTTGGATCTCCAAAAAAATCTTTTATGAGAGAGTAATTATTCTTTGTTTTTCTGAATGAAAAACTTCAGTGAAGAAATATTTGAGTAGGTTGTTTTTAGTTTTGGTAACGCATA
>JAHADO010000102.1 GCA_018375265.1 Campylobacter concisus
GCAAGGCTTGTCTATATGGAGAAAAATAGGGGCGAGAGCTTGGCTGAAGAGAAGGTGCTCTTTTTGCTTTGCGACAAAAATCCGCTCAGCCTTGAGATGTTTTCGCGTGCTTTTAGCTTCTTAGACTGCGAAGTCATAGGCGTTAGCAGCCACAAAGAGCTTAAACAAGCACTGCTTTTAAATAGATTTAACGCAGTCTTTATCGATGCTTCGTTTTTTGAAAATGGCGTGGCAAATTTCGTAAAAGAGATAAGGTCGCTTCAAGAAGAGAAGATAAATTTAGTCGCTGTGGTCTCAAATACCTCAAATATCCCTGAAAGAGAGCTGCTGCCAGCCTTTGATGAGAAGATCAGAAAGCCTTTTAGCAAAGATGAGCTAAATCAAATTTTGCCTAAATTTATAAAAAACTATAAGCCAAGCAAAGAAAATAGATACTTTAGTAAAAATGAAAATATAGTGATTTACAAGAGCACGAAGCTTGAAAATAAGATATTTGCTGGAGCTCTTGGTGAGTTTCAAAACACGCTTGAGATCGCAAATAGCTTTAGCGAACTTTTGATAAAGATAAAGACAAAACCTTGCTCGCTAGCGCTTGTGGATGAAGCAGCGGAGGGCTTTGATATAAAAGAGCTAATAGCCACGATATCTGAGCTTAGAGCTGGGCTAAAGCTGGATGCTAGAGTGCTTCTTTTTAGCAACAACTTAGAGCTTAAAAATCAAAAAGAATATATAAAAATTCTATCTCCAAGCGTGAGCAAGATAGAGCTTACAAACTTCGTAAAATCAGAGCTTGGCGAGATAAATTCGACCCAAAATGAACTAAAGAGCAACTTTAAGTTTATAAAATTTAAGATTTGAGTTTTGAAGTAAAATTTTGAAGTGAAATTTAGACTCAAAAAGAGTCTAAATTTTATTTTTTAAAATGTGCTTTGTGGATCAGCTACGCCTTCACTCCAGCCAAGTTTTGCGCCAGCAAGTAGGTGAAAGTGTAGGTGCATGACCTCTTGACCGCCGTTTTCGCCGCAGTTTGTTATGAGGCGGTATCCGCTCTTATCAACGCCCATTAAGCTCGCCACTTCTTGGATAAATTTAGTCATCTCGCCCATCAAAACTGGATCCATCTCTTGGAAGTTTTTGTAGTGTTTTTTAGGGATGATGAGGATGTGGATCGGCGCTTTTGGGTTGATGTCGTTAAAAGCTAGAAATTTCTCGCTTTCAAGCACTTTGTTACAAGGAATTTCACCAGCAACGATCTTTTCAAATATGGTCATTTTAGCTCCTTTGAAAGTTTGAGAAATTATATCAAAGTGTGCTTAAATTTCGCGCTTTTTATCTTGATTTTAACTCTTTTTCTATAAAATCGATGCAAAAATTCATAAAGGTAAAAAATTGCAAGATTTCGTTAATAAAATCAAAAATGAAATTTCAACTCTTGATGATCTCGAGAAGGTCAGGGTAGAAATTTTTGGCAAAAAGGGCATCTTGGCGCAAGGTTTTGCAAAACTAAAAGAGCTTGGCGAGGATGAGAAAAAGGAATTTGCAGCAAATTTAAACAAGCAAAGAGATGAGCTAAGCGCGCTTATAGAAGCCAAAAAGGCCGAGCTTAGCGAGCAAGAGATAGATAACAAGATGAAAAAAGAGGCCGCTGATATCACGCTCTTTAACGAGCCTGTTGCTAGTGGGGCTCTGCATCCTGTGATGGCCACGATGGATAAGATAATTGAGTACTTTTTGGCGCTAAATTTCTCACTTGAAACTGGGCCGCTTATAGAAGATGATTTTCACAACTTTGAGGCGCTAAATTTACCAAAATACCACCCAGCAAGGGATATGCAAGATACATTTTACCTAGATGATTTTAGACTTTTAAGGACGCATACGAGCCCAGTTCAGGTGCGAACTATGTTAAATCAAAAGCCGCCTATCCGCATGATAGCGCCAGGCACTGTCTTTAGACGTGATATGGACTTAACGCACACACCGATGTTTCATCAGGTTGAGGGCCTTGTGGTGGAGGATGCTGAGAAAGTTAGCTTTGCAAATTTAAAATCAATGCTTGAAGGCTTTTTAAAACACATGTTTGGCGATGTTGAAGTGCGTTTTCGCCCTAGCTTCTTTCCATTTACGGAGCCTAGCGCAGAGGTTGATATTAGTTGTATATTTTGCCATGGCAAGGGCTGCAGGGTGTGCAAGCAGACTACTTGGCTTGAGGTGCTTGGATGCGGCGTCGTGGATCCAAATGTATTTAAGGCGGTTGGCTATAAAAATGTAAGTGGATATGCCTTTGGCCTTGGCGTTGAGAGATTTGCGATGTTGCTTCATAGAGTGCCTGATCTAAGGTCACTTTTTGAGGGAGATTTAAGATTGTTGGAGCAGTTTAAATGATAATTTCAAAGCATTGGTTAAACGAGTGGATCGACCTTAGCGAGGTTAGCGGCGAGACACTTTCAAAGACATTAAATTCAATCGGTTTAGAAGTTGATAGCTATAAAGAGATAAATTTGCCAAAGAGCATCGTAGTTGGCTACGTAAAAAGTAGAGAAAAGCACCCAGACGCCGATAAGCTAAGCGTTTGTCAGGTTGATGTTGGCAGCGAAACGCTTCAGATCGTGTGTGGGGCTAAAAACGTCGAGGCTGGTCAGTTTGTGCCAGTCGCGCTCATTGGCACTACGATGCCAAATGGTCTTGAGATCAAAAAGGCAAAGCTAAGAGGCATCGAGTCATGCGGTATGATCTGCTCTTCAACTGAGCTAGGGCTACCTAAGACAAATGACGGTATCTTGCCACTTGATGAGAGTATCGGCAAACTAAAACTTGGCACAAGCCTTGGTGAATTTGAAGCGTTCAAAGATGTGATCATCGAGATTGATGTCACAGCAAACAGGGGCGACTGCCAAAATTTACACGGCATCGCAAGAGAAATTTGCACCGCACTTGATCTAAATATGAAAGATAGCCACGAAAATGAAGATAGCGAAAATTTACTAGGCATCGGCAGGATCGCATCTGTGCGAACTGAAGATAAGGTAAATGGCTCGTTTTTGTATAAAGCATTTGAGCTAAAAAATGCATTAAGTGAAAATTTATTAACTAGGATGAGGCTAGCTCTAATTGAGTGTCAAAAGACAAATTTAGTAGAAAGACTGCTTGAATACGCGACATTTTGCACGGGCGTCTTGTTTAGAGCTTATGATCACGTTAAGCTTGTGGGCGAGGGCGAAAAAGCAGTTTTTGACATCAAAAATGGCGAAAATGGCGAGTGTGTGGTCTTTTGCGAGGATAAAAATTTAGGTGTTGCTGGAATTTACCAAAGCGATGAAGCTAGGGTCGATGAGGGCTCAAAGGTGATCTTGGTAGAGGCTAGCTACGTAAAACCAGATGTTGTCTCAAAAGCCATTTTTGAAAATAAAAATTTACCAAAAGGCGATCAAGTTTATCGCTCAAGTCGTGGTAGCGAGCCAAATTTAGCTTACGGGGCGGACTATCTTTTTAAAAGACTAGCTGGCTTTAAAGATAGCTTAAGTCTTTTTGCTGGCTCACAGCAATCACTTCTAAACACCGAGCCTATCACGCTTAGCATCTCGCTTGGCGAGCTTAAAAATATGATCGGTCAAGAGGTTGCAAGAAACGATGTCGTTAAAATTTTAAAGAAACTTGGCTTTGAGATCGCGGTAAATGTCGAGCAAGAGAGCTTTAATGTAAAAGTGCCGTTATTTCGCCACGATATCGTAAATTCTCATGATATCTGCGAGGAGATCGTAAGGATAATAGGCATCGACAATATCGCCTCAACGCCGCTAAATTTCTCTGAGAAAAATAGGCTAAATAAGACATATTTTGACTATAAAAATGCTTTAAATTTAAGGCACCGTGCAGCTGACAATGGCTTTTTTGAAAGCGTGCACTACGTATTTGACAGCCTTGATGAGCTAAGTGAGCTAAATTTCAAACCTTGCAAGATCAAGATACTAAATCCTATAAACAACGAGCTAAACACGCTTAGACCGGCACTTGTTAATCACCTTCTAAGCTCAAGCGAGAAAAACATCAAAAACTCAAAACGCTCAGTTAGACTTTTTGAGCTTGGCGAAGTCTTTGACGAAAATGCAAACCAAGGCTTAAATTTAGGCTTTGTCGTATCAGGTCTCTTAAAAGAGCCAACACTGATAAACGGTGCAAAGGGTGAGGAGGCAAATTTCTACGCATTTGCAGCGATGGTGCAAAATGTCATAGGTAAATTTGAGCTAAAACCTTGCCGCGAAATATCGTATCTTAGCCCATACGAGCAAGCACACATATATCAAAATGGCGAAAAGATCGGCTATATCGGCAGAGTCGATGCAAGAGTAGAGGCAAAAAGGGATCTACCTAAAACTTATGTCTGTGAGATTGATTTTGCAAAGCTTAAATTTGAGCCGGTCTTAGCAGTGCCTTACTCAAAATTCCAAAGCACTACAAGAGATCTTAGTCTCATTGTGCCTGAAAATTTTGAGGCAGGACGCATTTATGAGTGCATAAGAGGGCTAAATTTAAAAGAGCTAAAAGAGTTCTTACCAGTTGATATCTATAAAGATGCGAAACTAAACGGCGCGATCAGCCTTAGCCTTAAATTTACATTCCAAGATATGGAAAAAACGCTCGAAGATGACGATATAAACGCGCTTATGGATAAAATTTTAAGCGAGCTAAAAGAGAAACTAAATATCGGAATAAGATGAGAATTTATCCACTAGAAAAAAGTCTAAATTTAACCATCTACGACATCGCAGCTGACAAGTCTATCTCGCATAGATGCGCGATGTTTTCGCTTTTAAGCGACAAACCATCTCGCATTAGAAATTACCTAAGAGCAGGTGACACGTTAAATACCTTAAAAATAGTCGAGCTCCTTGGTGCAAAGGTCGAAGATAACGGAGCTGAGATAACGATCACTCCGCCACAAAAGATAAAAGAGCCAAATGAAATTTTAGAGTGTGGCAACTCAGGCACGGCGATGAGGCTTTTTATGGGACTGCTTGCCGCGCAGGAGGGCTTTTTCGTGCTAAGTGGCGATAAATATTTAAATTCTCGCCCGATGGCAAGGATAGCAAAGCCTCTAAATGAGATGGGTGCAAAGATAGATGGTGCAAACAATGCAAATAACGCTCCTCTTTGCATAAGAGGGACTAAATTTGAAAGATTTAGTTTTGATAGCAAGATCGCTTCAGCTCAGGTAAAAAGCGCACTTTTACTGGCGGCTCTTTACTCAAATGGTTGCAAATTTAGCGAGACAGAGCTAAGCAGAGACCACACTGAGCGTATGCTTGCTGGCATGGGAGCTGATATAAAATGTGGCGACCAAGAGATCACTCTGGAGCCGATGAAAGGCCCACTT
>JAHADO010000103.1 GCA_018375265.1 Campylobacter concisus
CAATGGGCATACCACTCTTGTCTTTGATGAGGTAGCGATCATAAAGCGTTTTGATACCAAGGTATGCAAACTGAAGGTCGCGCTCTGGTTTGATGTATGCGTTTAGATCCTCAAGATCGTACTTCTCTTTTAGCCCAGGGATGATGCGACCTACCTTTTCGCCCTTTGCGAGGTAGTCTTTTAGGTGGTTGTAGCCGTTAAAGCCAGTCACTTTGTGATAAAGGTCGAACAAAAATAGCCTCGCAGCAACAAATGTCCAGTTTGGGCGGTCGATGTCGATCTTATCAACTGCTGTTTTTATAAGAGTTTGCTGAATTTCCTCAGTCGTTATCATATCTCTAAACTGAATTTTCGCATCTACCTCAAGCTCGCTAAGACTTACGTTGCTAAGACCTAGGACGGCTTCGTTTGTGTATTTTTTGATCTTGCTGATATCAAGCTCTTCTGTTCTGCCATTACGTTTTATAACTTTCAAAAATATCTCTCCGTGTTAAATTTTAATTTGAGATTTTATCCAAAAAGAGATAAAAACTCTCTTTACCAAAAACTACTCATTAAATATAAAATTTACCGCCAAAATGAGAAAGATAAAGGCTTACTAAAAACTCTTATTTTCTAGTAGGAGAGCGAAAAAAACGTTAAACGTGACGAGCTTTTGGTTAGCTTTACGACTAAAAGTTAAATGCGCCAACATTTCCACTAAATTTTACTGGCGCTTGTAAAAGCTACTTGAAAAGTGCCGCCACCAGCTTATAAATTTTGCGAGCTAAATTTAATGTGGTTTTGTATTAGGGTATTTTACAAGGGGCTAAATTTACCCCTTGCGTTTAAATTTATTTGCCAAAAACTCTGGCGAAAATTCTATCTACATTTTTGGTGTAATAGTTGTAATCAAAGCACTCTTTGATCTCATCTTTGCTAAGGCTCTTAGTTAGGTCCTCGTCGTTTAGTAAATTTTGTAAAAATAGGCTGTGACCTTGCTCGTCGATCGCTTTTTTGCCCTCTTGCAAGTCCGCCCAGACCTTCATGGCGTTGCGTTGAACGATCTTGTAGGCATCCTCTCTAGAAATTCCACGCTGTGGTAGCTGTAAAAGCACGCGCTGTGAAAAGACTAAGCCGCCTGTTAAATTTAAATTTTTCATCATATTTTCTGGATAGACGACTAAATTTGCTATCAAATTTTTGATACGAACCAGCATAAAATCAGCCGTGATAAACATATCTGGCAGGATAAATCTCTCAACCGAGCTGTGGCTGATATCGCGCTCGTGCCAAAGGGCGACGTTTTCAAGAGAAGGCGTGACGTATGAGCGTAGCACCCTGCAAAGGCCGGTGATGTTTTCGCTAAGGACTGGATTGCGTTTATGCGGCATCGCGCTTGAGCCCTTTTGTCCTGGGCTAAAGTACTCCTCTGCCTCATAAACTTCGGTCCTTTGGTAGTGTCTAATGGCAACTGCGATCTTCTCACAAGTAGAGGCTAAGATAGCGATGGCACTCACCACGTGGGCATAGCGGTCGCGCTGGATCACTTGGTTAGAGGCTGGAGCAGCTTTTAGACCTAGCTCTTCGCAAGTTAGCTCTTCAAATTCCATCGGAGCGTGGGCCAAATTTCCCATAGCGCCTGAGAGTTTGCCGTAGCTGATCGTATCTTTTGCATCTTTGATGAGCTTTAGTGCCCTTGCGATCTCGTCGTACCAGATGGCAAGCACAAGGCCAAAAGTTATCGGCTCGCCGTGGATGCCGTGGCTTCTGCCGACCATGAGCGTATGCTTGTGCTCGTTTGCTCTGTTTTTGACCGCCTGCATAAACTCCTCTACGTCGCTGATGATGAGCTCTAGGCTCTCTTTCATCTGAAGCGCGACGGCTGTGTCGATACAGTCGCTTGAGGTCATGCCGTAGTGCACGAACCTGCTCTCATCGCCAAGGCTCTCGCTGACGCTTGTTAAAAATGCGATGACGTCGTGCTTTGTCGTCTTTTCTATCTCGTCGATGCGAGCCACTTCAAATTTAGCGTTTTTGCAAATTTTCTCGCAGTCGCTGTCGCTTATGAAGCCAAGCTTATTCCAAGCTTTAACGGCAGCTTTTTCCACCTTGAGCCAAGCGTCGTATTTTGCTTGTATGCTCCACTTTTCAGCCATCTCTTTGCGTGAGTATCTTTCGACCATTGTTGAACCTTTTGTGTTAGTTTGCTTTTGTCCTGAAAGTATAAATTTGGCTTTTTAAGCCAGAAATCACGTCGTGCAATTTCTCTAAATTTAAGTTTTGATTATATAAAATCCGGGCTGAAATGTCGGTTATACGCTTATAAATTTGGGCTTAAGATAGCTCGCTCGTTTTTTTTAAAGGATCATTTTTGCCCTACGTAAATAAATTTATCATTACTGCAGATCACCAAAAAGCTTATGAAATTTTGTTGCAAAATGGCTTTAATATGAGCCAAACTCAACGCCTCATCGATAAAGGCAGGCTGATATGCGAAGGCAGTGTCGTGAGCGAGAAAAATGCCATTTTGTCTGGTGATGTATTTTTGATCGACTATGAGGCCAAGCCAAAAGGACTAAAGCCGATCTTTGAGTGCGAGAGCTTTGCGGTATTTGACAAGCCAAGTGGGATGCTGAGCCACCCAAATGGCAGACACTGTAAGTACTCGCTAAACGATGAAATTTATACGCTTTTTGGGCGAGAAGCGAGCGTGGCGCATAGGCTGGACTTTGAAACAAGCGGCGTGATAGTTGTGGGAAAAGATAGAAATTCTACGATAAAACTAAAGAAAATCTTTGAAAGTAGAGAGGTTTATAAAAGCTACGTCGCGATGGTACAGGGTAAGATCGAGCGAGAATTTACGATCGATGCTAAGATGGATCTAGCGAACAACTACGACGATGTGAAAATGCGAATGCAAATTTGTGAAAATGGCAAGAGTGCTGTGACTAAAATTTTTCCGATCAGATATTTTGACGATATCGATACAACTTTGGTTCGGGCTATCCCACTCACTGGCAGGCAGCATCAAATTCGGTTGCATTTGTTTCATGTGAAACACAAGATCCTTGGCGAACCACTTTATGGTTTGTTGCGTTCGCAAATCGAGAAAATTTTAGATAAAGAGATGAGCGAGCGTGAGAGGATAAATTTAACTGGAGCAAAAAGGCTCTTACTTCACTCGGACAAAATTTCATTTAAATTTGATGATATTTTTTACAAGATAAAAAGCGAATTTGACGCCAAGAGTGAGTTTTATAAATTTGCAAAAGAAGCAAATAATCAAACTATTTAAATTTCAAAAAGTTTTTCTAGCAAAAATAATCTATAAAAATTTTTCCTAATTTTGCTTTTAAATTTGACATAGAATTTCCATTAAAAGATAGAATTAGATTTTTAGTGTCGCCACATTGTGATTTAAATTTTGGCAATCGACTTTGCGTTTTTGTTTTCCACTCACAAAATTTCATGCCAAATTTTTAGAATTTATTTTAAAGTTTTATTTTCCTCTTTCAAAACTTTTAGGATCAGCCCAAGCCCAGCGCTAGCAACCAGCACTATAAAAATTATCTCAGAGATATCAAGAGCTGTCATTTTTTACTCACGTTAGTTTTATCGTTAGTTGGTTTTTCTTCTGTTTTAGCTGCACTCTTATCGCTAACGTTAGCTCTGAATTTAGGATTTTCATTTCGCTGTTTTAGCTGTCCACAAGCAGCACTTATATCAAGTCCTTTGCTCTGTCTGATCGTGCAAGTGACACCATGATCCCTTAGATATTCTTGAAATTTTAGCATGCTAGCAAGCTCAGGCCGTCCAAATTCACTACCTTCATGCGGGTTAAAGTAGATCAAATTTACTTTTGCCTTGATACCATGCAGCAGTTTAACCAGCTTTTTCGCATCACTAACACTATCGTTTAGGTCTTTAATAACAAGGTATTCAAACATCACACGCTTTCTCATATCGATAGGAAATCCCCTAACAGCGTCCATAACAGCCTCGATATTATACGCCTTATTTATCGGCATCAGGCGACTTCTAAGCTCGTTAGTAACAGCATGTAGCGATATGGCCAGCAAGACACCAAGGTCCATCTCGCCAAGCTTTTTTATCTGACTACCAAGGCCGCTAGTTGAAACGGTTTGGCGGCGTGGCGATATGGCTAGACCCTCATTAAGAGCTAAAATTTTGATCGCTTTACAAACGTTAGCAAGGTTATCAAGCGGTTCGCCCATACCCATATAAACGACATTTATGCGCCTCTCATATGGTATGTTATTCTCCCTTTTTATCCATAAAATTTGCCCTACGATCTCGCCAGCAGTCAAATTTCTAACAAGCCCGCCCTTTGCTGTTAGGCAAAAAGCACAGCCCATTTTGCAGCCAACCTGCGAACTAACACAAACGGTATAACGAGCATGGCGACTAACCTTACCATCTTCGTCGCTAATCTCCTCTTTCATCGGTAGCAAAACACTCTCTATCTTTAGTCCATCTTTTAGCTCAAAAAGATATTTGATCGAGCCATCACTACTTTGCTCAAATTTCACACATTTTAGAGGATCGAGATAAAATTTCTCAGCCAGGTCCTGACGCATATCTTTTGGTAAATTTAGCATTTGGCTAAATTCTATCGCATTTTTTTTGTATACCCACTCATAAATTTGCGTCGCTCTAAAAGAGGGAGAGACCAGCTCTTTTAACTCTTCGATGCTAAGATCAAGCAAATTTTTCACATATTTTCCTTTACATATTTTGTTATTAGCCCTTTGGCCGCAGAGTGATTTTTTATAAAATCAGCATGCGCATTTTCGTCACAAAAATTTGTCGCTACAAAAATTCCATAAGCTGGAATTTTAAAAATTTGAGCCACTTTTAGAACAGAAAAAAACTCCATATTTTCTAAAAAATATCCCTTTTCAAACATTTTATGGGCTAAATTTTTGTCTGTCGTTATAAAATTTGATGAATTTGTTTTGATAGTTCCACGTGAAACGATAGAAGAAATTTCACACTCGATAGGCGAATAAGATCTATTTTCTATGCTAGAAATTTCAACATTTGCCCCAACCGAGCTTTCATAAATTTGCAAAATTTCACCATCTTTATATAGACCAGCTGAACCAACAAAAACTATCTTTTCTGGCATCTGATATAAATTTGGCTCAGGATTTTTTGATAAATTTTGGCATAAATTTTGCAGCTCTGGGTTTGATGAGTTTGCAAATTTAGCCTCGATCTTTGCAAGATAATGTGGGTCAATATTCTTTAAATTTATACTCTTTTCATCTGCTCCCACACATGATCTTTTTTGCAAAAACTTTGTCAAATTTATCGCCATATCGACTAGCCCCACCCCCATC
>JAHADO010000104.1 GCA_018375265.1 Campylobacter concisus
CATGTGCCATGTGCCATCGCCTGCTTTTGTCCAAAACGTAGGCTTGTACTCGCCAGCTATAAGGTATGAGCCGTCCTCTAGTTTAGCTCTTTCATAATGGTAGTTTTCGCCGCTTTGCTTTAGGCTCAGTTTTTCGCCATTTTTGTTTAAAACGTACGGGGCTTCAAATAGGGCGATCCTATTATCTGGGATCTTTTCAACGGTTGGAAAATCGTCTGCATAGCCGATATCAACGCTTGTTACCTCTTTGCTGCTCCCAAAAAGCCAAAATTCGTGAGCTAAAGAGTGACTGCTAAAAGCTGCCAAAGCCAAAAGTGCAAATAAATGCTTGTTCATTAGTTATCCTTTGAGGTTAAAATGTCTTTTTTCTATTTCTAATATATGTCACAAAAATATTGTTAAATTTCTACATGACTAAATTTTGCTATTTACTTAACAAATTTAGTAATCAAAACTAAATTTATTCATCTAAATTTACAAAATAATACAACTATTAAAATTGATTTAATCGCTGATAAAACGAAATTTAAATCAGTAGTGCAATTATATCAAAATAATAATTAATATCAATATAAAATTAAATTTTATCCACAAGGAGATAAGGCAAAATAAATTTGTCTTTACCATTTATATAGCTAAAAGTTTCATTTTTGAAATATTTTGTATAAAAATTCTTTTTTCTCATTATATTTTAATATTAGATTAAGATTATATCCTTTATAATGTCACTAAATTATTTTAAAAAATATAACTTTATAGTTATTTCCAAGGAAGGTTAAGATGAGAACTCTCTTATCTTTAAGCATGGTGTGTGCTGCGCTACTTGCTAATGAGACTAATCTAAAAAACGAGTTAAACAACGAAGAGATTAGGGCGAATATGGCAAGCTCTTTTAACGAAAGCTCCAACATAAATTTGCTTAATGAAAAACCAACTTCAGAAGGTAAGCTAAATTTAAACGAAACCCCATGCTTTAAAATAGATAAAATTTCACTTCTTAGTGAGAACGAAGTAGCTAGCTTTAACGCTAGTAGTGGTGCTGATGAGGCTATAATAAGAAAAGCTTATCAAGATAACTTTTCTAAATTTAGCTCTATTTTAGAGGCTAGCTTAAACAAGCTTGACTTTAAATCTGGTAGCTGTCTTGGCAAAAACTCTATCAATCTAATCATAAACTCTTTTAATAACGAGATAATAAAAAGTGGCTATATCACTTCAAGTGCTAGCCTAGTTACAAAGAGCTTAAAAGATGCCAAGCTAGAGTTTGTCATAAATCTTGGCCTAATAGATGATATAAGTATCAACGAAAATGACAGCCAAAGAAATAGAGCGAGCCTCTTTAGCGCATTTGGTGAGTACTCTCATAAAAATAAAGTAGCAAATATAAGAGATATCGAGCAGGCTCTTGAGTCACTTCAAAACGTCTCGAAAAATGACGTTAGCATTAAATTCTTACCTTCAAATAGAGCTGGCTTTTCAAATATAGTAATAACTAGAGTTGATAGCTTCCCACTAAAGGCTGCTATAAGCATTGACAACCTTGGCTCGAAACAAAGCGGCAAGTACCAGGGTATGGTAAATTTAAGCACACTAAATTTACTTGGATTTAACGAAATTTTTAGCTTCTCACGCGGCAAAGATATATTTAAAAAGTATGAGGTTACAAATAAATTTAATGGCGCCACTGATCACGGAGCTTCAAATAACTACTATTACGGCTTTACTGTCCCATTTGGCTACTTCATGCTTGAGTATGAAAAGAGTAAATATGACTACGCTCAGATCATAAACGCAGCCTACAACCTCTATACATATAAAGGTAGAAGTGAGAGTGACTCACTAAGCCTTGCTTATACATTTTATAGGGACTCAAATTTTAAAAATAGCGCTTACGTAAAGCTATTTAAGAGAAAAAATAAAAACTACCTAGAGGACTACGAGCTAGATAACCAAGCTAGAAGAAATGCTGGATATGAGGTAGGCTTAAAATCAAACTGGAATTCTTACAACCAAGCTTTTAGCGCTAAGCTAGCTTACAAAAAGGGCACTGGTATATTTAACTCACAGCCAGATCCTTTAGAAGATAGCGGCGAGGCTACATCTAGGTTTGCTCTAATAAATTTAAACCTAAACTACAAATATAAATTTGAACTTCCACTAAGCTATGATCTAAATATCAACGCAAGATATGGTCTAAATAAACTAAGCTTGCAAGATAAATTTAGCATCGGTGGATATCACAGTGTTAGGGGATTTGACGGGGAGAGCTCACTTGTTGGAAACCACGGAGTAAGCGTAAGAAATACCCTCTCATATAACTACTATAAGAGCAACTCTGTCTATGCAGGGCTTGACGCTGGCATGGTAAGAGCAGCGAGCAGCGGCATAAAGGATAAAAACACCCTTGCAGGATACGCCATAGGTCTAAGAGGCAGCATAAAAGCCTACAACAACCTAAGCTACGACATATCTGTCTCAAAACCTCTTTATAAACCAAAGAGCTTTGAAACTAAATCAACAAATGTAAATTTCATCATAAGCTACGAATTTTAAGGATAAAATATGCTAAAGAACAACCAAATTTCAAATGCGCAAAGCAATCAAAAGCCTAGCCTTTTAACCATAGGCTTAAATTTCTACGTAAGTCTCTCTTTGCTACTTGCTACTGCGCCAGCATTAGCAAATGAGCCAAGTATCATAGCTGACCCAGGTGCTAGCAACCGCCCTGATATACTAAAAGCTCCTAATGAGACGCTAATAATAAACATCACAAACCCTGATAGTAAGGGCGTCTCTATAAATGAATATAGCAGGTTTAACACCCCAACCACTGGCACTATCCTTAATAACTCTAATAAAAACATAGATACAAATATAGCTGGCCAGATAGATGCAAACTATAGGCTAAATAAAGAGGCAAGTCTTATTATCAACAAAGTAAATTCGGCTGAGAAGTCATCTCTAAAAGGAAATTTAGAGGTTGCTGGTAGCAGAGCTGATGTGGTCATAGCAAACCCAAATGGCATAAGCGTAGATGGTCTAAATATGATCAACTCTCGCTCACTCACACTAACAACAGGTAGTATCAATAAACTAAGTCCTAAAGAGATAGAGCTAATATCTGACAAGTCTATCGACATCGTAGGGGACGGCCTAAACGATAAGAGCAGCGACTATACTAATGTGATCTCAAATGCCATAAATTTAAACTCAAATATCCACGCAAATGAGCTAAACATCATCGGCGAAAAGGCGGTTACTTCAAGCAAAGATAGACTTTACAACGACGTAAAAGCTAAAAACCAAGAAAACAGCTTTAGCTTAGATAGTAGCGCACTTGGCGGTATGTATGCTAATAAAATCAAACTAGTTGGCACAAGTAACGGCGTAGGTGTAAATAATAACGGTCTAGTTATAGCAAATAACAACATAGAGATAAGCCTTGATGGTGATATAGTTAATGCTGGCGCTATCGCTTCTAATAAAGATACAAGCATAAAAGCAAATACTATAACAAACAAAGATGAAGCGCTAATAGCAGCCAAAGAGAACCTTAATATAAAAGCAGATACTTTGGTAAATACATCTAGTCAGATTTATGCTAAAGATATAAACGTAGAGGCTAAAAAGCTGGTAAATAACTCAAGCTCGCAGGCTAGGGTGGATACAGTGCACAAACAAGGCACTATGCACCTAAAAAAAGAGGGTGTAAATAGATATAAGCTTGGCGTAAATTTAAAAGAACTAAAAGAAAAAATAAGCATCAAACTAGCTAAAAAACTAGGCAAAGATATAAGTGAGCTAGATGAAAACGAAGTAAATGAGCTAGTGTTAAAAGAGGCTATAAATAAAGATAGCGCTCTATATGCTCTAAATTTACACAAAGACTCATATCTATACGGCACCAGCCAAAAGATATTTCACAACCTAAGACTAGACTATGATACAAATGAAGCACTAGTAGATACTAGTAGAGCAAAGAATAATGAACAAAAAAGAACTATCACATATAGTATAGTTAAAGATGTTCTAAACGAAGATGATAAAGCCAACTTCATCCCAGGCAGTATAATAGCTAACAATGATATAAATTTAAATGTAAACGATGTGTTAAACGATAAGAGTATTATATATGCTGGAGGAGATCTAAAACTAAATAGCGATAATGTAGAAAACATAGTTCTAATGTTAAATAACCACGTAAATAGCTATAGCGTTTATAAATGGAAAGAGAAAAAGAAATGGTATAGGAGAGGATTTAAAAGCAAATGGGAGACTAAGGGCGGAAAAAGCACAAATTTTAACTTCTCATACACAGATGTTGGCCTTCCAGCAGTATTTGCAGCGGGCAATAACATAGTAGGAAGCACGCAGGACTTTTCAAGCTACGCACTAAACGATGATATAAAGCTAGCAAATATTGATCTAGATAAATTCTCTGAGCCAATATTTAATAGCCCAATCATCAAAAACCTAAATAGAAGGGTTAAAAACCAAGGGTATTACTACAGCCTTGATAGTATAAACTCAGCTTATATAGCAAATATCCTTGATGGCTTATATGAAGCTAGAAATGAGAGTATAAGCAAATTTAAAAAGGAAGCAAAAGATAAAAACGTAAAAGCCTCAGCTCTAGTAATGGCTAACAACATAGACCTAGACGCCAAAGGCAACATAAGCCTAGCTGGCAGTGTAGTGGCTGATAATATAAATTTAAACTCACAAAATTTAAACCTAAATCACCTAGAGCTAAACTCTAAAGATTTAAATTTAAAAGCGAACGCAGCAAATATCAACTCAAGTGAAATTTCAGCCAAAAATATAAATGTAGATGCGAATAATATAAGCTTAGACAAAGAGTCATCTCAGTTTAGTAAGGCGTCAAATTTAAAAGCAGACGAGAGCCTTAGCCTAAACGCTAAAGAAAATTTAAATATCGCTGGCTCAAGTCTAGAGGCTGACAAGCTAAATTTAAGTGCAGATAATATAAATATAAACGCCAAAGAGTTTGCCTACAGCCATAGCGCAAAAGAAAAGGGCATAAGTTTTAAACAAAGCATCCAAACGCTAAATAGCGCAAACCTAGATGCAAAAGATATAAATTTAAACTCTAAGTCAAACACACAGATCAGCTCAAGCAACTTAAGAGCTACTAATAAGCTAAACGTAGAGGCTGGAAATGATATATATGTAGTTGGAGCAAATACAAACGAGAGCACTGAAACTAAAGAGAAGTCAAAGGGCTTTTTCTCTAAAAAAGAGTCTCATCTAATGGCTATAAATCAAAAGGTCATTAGCTCAAATTTAAATGCAGGTGATATCAGCCTAAAAGCTGGGGGTAAT
>JAHADO010000105.1 GCA_018375265.1 Campylobacter concisus
TATCTTATAAATATTATGAGTATTATAAGTATTTACGCTATCAAAAATAGGCATGTCTGACAATGGATAAAAATATGGTCTTCCATCAATACCTTTTTCTTTTAGCTTTACCAAAAAATCATCCCTTTGTTTTTCTGTATAGCCCGATATTTCTAGACATATCATCCAATAAACATTTTTTATACCTGCCTGAGTTCTGTTTAATGAAATATTTTCAGCGTTAAATAACCCTTCTTTATACCATTCAAATATCTCGATTCTTTTTTGGATTAAATCTTCTATCCTCCTCAATTGAGCTAGCCCAAGTGCTGCTTGGAGATTTGTCATACGATAATTAAATCCTACTTCGGTATGCCAGTATCGTTTTTCTGAACTCATTGCATGATCTCTTAAGAATTTTAATCTTTCATAAAGATCCTTATTATTAGTAGTAATCATGCCACCTTCACCAGAAGTTATAATTTTATTACCATAGAAACTAAAAACACCAACATCACCAAAACCACCAACACGTCTTCCATCTATCTCTGCACCATGAGCTTCAGCCGCATCCTCTATAACTAAAAGATTATTTTCTTTAGCTATTTTATTTATTTTATTCATATCCGCCGGATGCCCATAAAGGTGGACTGGGATAATTGCTCTTGTGTTTTTAGTGATAGCTTTGCTGATACCATTGGCATCTATGCAAAGGGTATCTGGATCAATATCAACAATTACCGGTTTGGCATTCACATATTTTACGACATTTCCAGTTGCTACAAAAGTTAGATCTGGGATAATAACTTCATCATCTTTGTCAATACCAAGCGCAACTAAACTTAAATGCAATCCAACCGTAGCATTTGAAACAGAGAGAGCATATTTTGTCCCACAAAAAGATGCAAATTCTTTCTCAAATTTAGTAATATATTCACCTAGCGAAGATACCCATCCAGATCGTACAGCATCGTTCACATAGTCTATTTCAAGTTGTGTAATAGATGGTTGTGATATAGGTATAAAGTTCATTTTACCATTTTCCTTTCCTTTTTGATTATTTTATCCAAAAAATAAACTCTAATAAGTATAAAACCGTTGATAATGCAATCTTGGCTGCATTACCCACCCATTATATTTTTAAATCTTTTGTGCTCAAACATATTTAACAAACTATCGCCCGAACAATTAAATATTTCACCATTTTTAAAATTTTCAGCAATTAACTCTTTTTCCAAAAATACCTTACCAGTAGAAAAAAATTCATCTGATTTCTTGGTGCCCATTCTTCTTTGTTCGTTATGCTGATGAATAGAAGTCTTATAAAATCTAAAGCTCTCTTCATTTTTTAAGCAGATGTAGTTGTGATCAACTCCAAGTAAATATATTTCTTTAAATCCCATATAAATAGCAACTATTAAAGCATATGTACTAGCAGTATTTGCAGCCCAAATCTGATTTTCAATACTTATATCTTTCTCTTTAAACTTATATTCTTTGTCTACATTGATTCCAGCAAAATACCAATTAATATTATGTTTTTTAAATATTCCGTATTTTTCAAGGATATATCTTATATTATAATCATACATATTAAGTCCAAAAATCATATTAACATTTACAGGTACATGCTTTTCCATATCTTCAAACCATCGCCTCCATTCATCTTCCGTTTGTGGTGGGTGAATAGGAGCGACTAAATAATATTTTTGTATATCTCCGCTTGCAATCTCATCAAAATCGTTATGTACATAAAAGTTATTAAGTGCGAACACGATTTCATTTTTTAATGGTTTTAGATCTTCACTTTTTATTGACGGACCACTACCAAGGATGAAACATCTTTTGCCTTTATGTTTGTCTTTTAAGTTAATATTCTTTAATATTACTTCTTTATATTTTAAAAAATAAATATAGCTTCTTGCATATCTTAATCCATTTAATAGTATTGGTGGCATTATTTTTTTTGCTAAACGTTTCATTACTACACTCCAATCCAAGCTCAACTACCACACTGCAAATATATTTTTTTAAGTATATCAGCATAAAAATATCTTTTTACTAAAATAAAATAAACACCCAAAGAAAAAATTGTTGAATAACTATAATATAAAATATCAGTATGATAAAAAACAAAAATACTATTTAAAATTAAATTTAAGGCTAAAATTATAAATTGATATTTTAATAATGTAAAATGATGATTATCACTAATCATATAATAAATATACATATTATTAATCGACAAAAATATTGCAGATAAAATTAGAACAAAAAATAGAAATTCTGTACCAAGATATCTTTTAACAATAAATTCTAAGAATAATGGATATGTTGCTACCACTATTATAGAGGTTATTGCCAAAAAAATGTATACTTTTTTATTGGTAGTCTCCACTATTTTTTTTACAGAAATAAAATCTTTTTGTGCTACATATGTATATAATAGTTGAGAATATGGCCCAAAAAAACTCATCGATAACAGCCATATGTTCATAGCTAACGAAGATGTAAAACCATATGTGGCAAGTTCTTCAGAAGAGTAAAAAGTAGATATAAACCATCTATCTACTGTTCTAAAGAGTAGGTCTATCGCCCAGATTAAATACACAAAAAAACCTATCTTATAGATCTCAAAAACCATTTTTTTAAAACTATAAAATTTAATATCATTAAATACTAATGGGATTAAGTAAAAAGACACTAAAAAAGTTATGGATGTTACTATAAACTGAGCAATAAATATAGACTCAATATTTTGATAGTAATAAAACATTAATATTGTTACAAATGGTCTAAGTATTTCATCTAAACTTTTTAAAAAATTAACTTTTTCAAATTCATGTTTAGAATTTAAAAAGATCTTAACATTTTCTGTATAATGTGAAAAAAGGAAATTTGCAACTATTACAAGAATTACTGATAAACTAAGCTTAATATTTAATATAAAAAGTATACTTGCACCTATAAACTGGATAATATGAGAAATAATGTTACTATATAAAAATAATTCATTCTCATTTTTTTTATCTACTATATATTTTGGTAATAAAATGACCGTACCATGCATAGAACCCAGTTGCAATAACGGCAATAAAGACAATACCATCGTTATATAAACAAAAGTGCCATAGTCTCTTTCTGAAAGACTCTTGGCTATATATATAAATGATAAAAAAGACAATCCTTTTGAACATATAGCTATTAGTAAATTCTGTAAAATAACTTTTTGCAACTTATCTGCCCAATATTCTTTTTACAATTTCTTTCATGCCTAGCTTATCTAATAGCTTTATAATTGCCTCCCTAATATAATAAGGGTTCAACTTTAAAACATGTAAAATATAATCTCTTTTTAATTGATTTTCGACCTTAATTGCCCATTTCGTCATCTCATTATCATAAATTACAATATTATCTCTCATACTCCAATCAATAGGCTTTTGAAGTACAAAAGTGCATCTTTCATTACCATATATGACCCTCAAGCCTAATGATTCGAAAAAAACCTTTAAGTAGTAGTAGTAGTAGTTATGCACATGTGCGTTTTGAAAATACAAGATCGGATTAAAATATGTCTTTTGAATATCAAATATACCTGGTACTTCTACCAATAAGTATCCTTCATCAGAAATCAACTCTATAATTTTATTCATTGTGCTTATTGGTTCATTAAAATGCTCCATAACATGAGATAAAATTACTAAGTCTTGAGATTTCTTTGGAGTTTTATCAATATCAAACTCGCCTTGATATAAATTTAATCCTTTATTTTGTCCGAATCTTAAATACTTTTCTCCAAAATCACAGCCAGATACTCTTTTACCATTCTGATAAAAAGGGTATAGGATTCCACCAGCACCACATCCTATTTCAAAAACAGTATTAATATTGCAAATTTCAATATTCTCTCGTATAAGACTATAAAAAATTTGACCTCTTTGAACTTGTGAGTTGAAAAACTCGTCGCTAGCTAATTCCATACCAACATATATATCCCTATACTCATTTCTATAAAATTCTGAAGTTGAGTAGTCGTCGAGGCGTTCTTTTAGTCTAATGATCCCGCATTTCTTACAAAGTACATTACAGCACGGTATCCCATATCTATCTTTTTCTGCGACAACAATATCTATAAATTCATTAGTGTTGCCACATAAACATGGATTAGGCACTAATTTATATTCGCCATTTTTGATCTTAGTTTTAAATTTTAGTATAGTATCTTTTTGTAACTTATTCAAGGATACAATTGATTTATCATCATTTCTCCAAATCGGGAATTGTATAAGATTATTTATCATGGTAATTTCCTAAGACATACTCAGCGAATTCTCTGACAGCACCGTCTCCACCTTTTTTTGAAAGTACGATAATATTTAAGATGTCTTTAATCTCTTGTGTAGCATCTGAAGGACAAGCAGCTAATCCTACGCTTTGCAATAGTTCTTTACAGTTTATATCGTCTCCTACATATGCCACTTCGCTAAGTAAAATATTTTCATTTTGACATATTCTTTTAACTGCTTCTAACTTACCGTTATGCTCTATTCCTTGACGTAAAAAATCTACTTTTAACTTTTTAGCACGATTCTTTACTATTTTTGTATTTTCGCTTGTAATTATTCCTGTTTTTATACCGGCACGGTGCAATAGTTCAAATCCTTTTCCATCACGAGTATTAAATTTCTTCAGTTCATTACCATTTTCACCATAATACATTCCAGCATCCGTTAAAGTGCCATCGACATCAGATAAGAAAAGCTTTATAATTGGTTTTATTCTTTTTGACAAAATATATTTATACATCATTTTCTCAGCTATTGTCCAGTCATCTTCTTCGTCTATTTCAATAGCTGTAAATTCTTTCATCTCATAAATAGACACCTTGCCACTTAAACGATTTTTATATCTTTTTATATTGCCTATACTATTTATATAAAATGCTCCATTCTCCATAAAGAGACCATAAAAATCTTGTCTACGTGGACGATTTTTAAAATCATAATTTATGGGATTCGCATCACCATCCCAAAAAAATCTCTTTGTCCTAACGCAAGTAAGCAACGAATCGGCTTTATTTTTTTTAAACAACTTTAATGCTTCATCAAAATCCTCTGTCTGTGTAAGAGGAGAAGTTGCTTGTACCAAAAAAAATAAGTCGTCCTCTCTAAAATTATTTTTATAAATAAATTCAAGCATTACAGATTCTGTACTAGATGTATCTTCAGCATTTTTAGGATCTCTGTCATATACTTCGACTTTTGTAAAATTAAAGTTATTTACAATTTCTTTTATTTTATCACAATCAGTAGCCACAAATATTCTGTCGATATTAATTGAATTTTGAAGCG
>JAHADO010000106.1 GCA_018375265.1 Campylobacter concisus
ATAAACGCCTTGGTTTGCCTGAGAGCCTGAGTTTGGTTGAACGTTTGCAAATTCACATCCAAAGAGCTCTTTACATCTATCGATCGCGATTTGCTCGATCTCATCGACAAATTCACAGCCACCATAATACCTCTTACCAGGGTAGCCCTCAGCGTATTTGTTTGTTAGGATTGAGCCCATCACCTCCATAACATCTGGATAAGTGAAATTTTCACTAGCGATCATCTCTAGGTGGTCGCACTGGCGTTTTAGCTCTAAATTTACTAGGTCGTAAATATCTTTATCGTAGCTTTGCAAACTCATTTTTCATTCTCCTTTGTCTCAGTTTTTAGTGGTCTCATCGCTGGGAAGAGAACAACGTCGCGTATTGATTTTTTATCTGTTAGAAGCATCACAAGTCTATCGATGCCTATGCCTTCTCCTGCAACTGGCGGCATGCCGTATCCTAGGGCTTTTACATAGTCCTCGTCCATCTCGTGAGCCTCGTCATCGCCTGCGTTTTTAGCGTCGATTTGCGCTTTAAAGCGGTTGTATTGATCTATTGGATCATTTAGCTCGTTAAAGCCATTTGCTAGCTCACGACCAGCGATAAATAGCTCAAATCTCTCTGCCACATCAGGATTTGTGTCGCTTCTTCTTGAAAGTGGGCTAATAGAGATCGGATAGTCTATGACAAAAGTTGGGTGGATGAGCTTGCTCTCTACGTAGTTGTCAAAGAGTTCAGCCTGCAAGTGGCCAAGGTCGAGCTTATCGTTTGCTTCAAAGCCATCAGCTCTTAGTTTTGCTAAAATTTTAGCCTTATCGCTTATGATATCTTCAGCAAGTCCGCCTATCTCAACTAAGGCTTTTTTATAGCTTATGCGTTTAAATGGCTTACTAAAGTCAATCTCCATACCATCAAAATTTATCACTTTCTCCATGCCAAGTTTTTCTAAAATGACATTAAATAGATCCTCTGTGATGCCCATTAGATCGTGGTAGTTGTGATATGCCCAGTAAAACTCAATACTTGTAAATTCAGGGTTGTGAGTTAGATCCATACCCTCATTTCTGAAGTTTCTATTCATCTCATAAACAGCTTCAAAACCGCCAACTACAAGACGTTTTAAATATAGCTCGGGAGCGATTCTTAGGTATCTCTCAACTCCAAGGGCGTTGTGAAATGTCACAAATGGCTTTGCATTTGCGCCGCCAGCTATTGGGTGAAGCATCGGAGTTTCGACCTCTAAAAAGCCCTTTTCTTCAAAAAATCTTCTAATCGTGCTTATAATCACTGAGCGCTTTTTAAAATCAGCCCTAACTTCAGGGTTCATTATCATATCAAGGTATCTTTGGCGGTATCTTGTCTCAACATCAACTAGCCCGTGGTACTTCTCAGGAAGCGGACTAATTGATTTTGTAGCTAAGCTAAGCTCATTTACGTGCATTGAAAATTCGCCAGTTCTTGTTATAAAAGCGTAGCCTCTAACATAGACGATATCGCCTATTTCTACATATTTTTTAACGATTTTAAACCACTCTGGATCAAGAGTCTTGTTGCTAAAATAAATTTGTAAATTTCCATTTTCGTCTTCGATGTTTGCAAAGACTGCTTTACCAGCGTCACGGATCAGCTTTATCCTGCCTGCAAGGCCAACTAGCTGCCCCTCTGCTTTTTTCTCTTCTGTATCTTTTATATAGTTAAATTTAAGTCTAAATTTAGAGATATTCATATCTCTTCTAAGAAAATGTGGATATGGATTTATGCCTAAATTTCTAAGCTCATCTATGCTTTCTAATCTTTGAATTTCGTGTTGGTTGTCAAATATCACCTTACTTTCCCTTTATATTATTTTTTGAACATTTTTCGCAAATTCCATAAAGCTGCATCATGTGACCAGTTAGTTTAAAGCCATGCTCTTTTGCGATGCTTATCTGCCTTTTTTCTATCATAGGATCTTCAAATTCTATGATAAGGCCGCATTTTCTGCATATCATGTGGTCATGGTGTGGCTTTGTGGCAAGCTCAAATTTCTTGCCTTGAGAGCCAAAGCTGATAGATGTTACCATCTCTGATTCTTCTAGTAAATTTAGCGTCCTATAAACAGTTGCGATGCCGATATTTAGCTCAGGATAGGTCTCTTTTATAAAAAGATATAGCCTCTCTGGCGTAAAGTGTTCGTCGTTGTTATAAAGCGTTTTTAGTAAAATTTCACGCTGTTTTGTATATTTTAAACCGTTGTCGCGAAGAACTCTTTTAAATTTCTCAAGCAAGGCATCATATTCTAAATTTTCTATCATTTTTCTTCCCCTTTAGTGACGTTTGTGTCGGTGTTTGTGCTTGCATTTGCATCCATTGATATAAATGCATCACTCTTGTTTGTATCCTTTGGTCTTACTACCATCTCATCTAGCTCATTTTTGATGTTTTTCACATCGATATTTGTTATCCATCTACCAGTTTCAAGTAGGAGTGGATAGACTTTGCTGTTTGTGAAGTATGGCTCGATCATTTTATTTAGCGAAGTGCCTGACATTACGGCAACGACTGCTGAAAATGTGAGGAAAATTTTGCCACTTCCCATGACAAATCCACCAAGCCTGTCTAAAAAGCCAAGGCCGCTTACTGAAACTATCTTTGATAAAAATTTGCCAACTAGCAGACAAACTAGCCAAAAAACTAGCCAAAGTCCGATGAATGCGACAAATTGCAAAAATGAAGGATTTTCAAATTTATAGATATTTTTGCTTATGAAGCTTTCAGCTACATCTGAAAATCTACTAGCGACAACTAGACCGCCGATAAGTCCGATAAGTCCAAAAGTCTCTTTTATAAGCCCGTTTATTATGCCTTTTACACCAAGTATCAGGACAAGGGCGATGACGATAATGTCAAACCAAGTTACTAAATCCATCATACAGTTCCTATTAAATTTTGAAGTTCTTGTTGGCTAGTTGAGTAGGCTAGCGCGTTTTCTTTTGTGATCAAGCCCTCTTTTAGCGCTTTCATCAGGGCTTGAGTTTGCGTACTCATGCCAGTTTGTTGCTGATTTAGCTGCATTTGAGAGTAAATTTGATGCACTTTGTTTTCACGTATCAAGTTTGAAATCGCCATATTATTTATCAAAATTTCATGCACAGCGCACCTTCCGCCGCCTATTTTTGGGATCAGACTTTGTGAGATGACAGCAGTTAGCGAAACGCTAAGCATATTTCTTACTTGAAGCTGTTCGCTTCCATCAAAGCTATCAACGATCCTATTTATAGTTTGTATGGCTGAGTTTGTGTGAAGAGTGCCAAAGACTAGGTGTCCAGTCTCAGCCGCTGTAATAGCTGTAGAGATCGTCTCTCTATCCCTCATCTCGCCCACAAGTATGATATCTGGGTCTTCACGAAGTGCAAATTTTAGCGCCTTTGAGTAAGAGTGCGTGTCGGTGCCGATATTTCTATGTGAAAATAGGGCTTTTTTGTTGTTATGTACAAACTCGACTGGGTCCTCAACGGTGATGATGTGCTTTCTATAATTTAAATTTATCTCATTAAGCATCGCAGCAAGCGTCGTTGATTTACCGCTACCTGTTGGTCCAGTAACCAGGATAAGACCCTTTTCTCGTTTGATGATATATTTAAAAATTTGTGGTGCATTTAGATCATCAAGTGAAGGGATGTCGATAGGTATGATACGAAAAGCTGCGGCTAGATCGCCATTCATCGTGTAGTAGTAGTTGCCACGAAAGCGTCCGATATTTGGAAGCTCTATAGCAAAGTCAAGCTCTTTATTATTTTCAAGTTCGCTCTTTTGGGCATCTGTGATTAGAGCGTAGCATAAATTTTCTATATCTTTGCCACTTAGCACGCCAAATTCAAGCGGTCTTAAAGTGCCATCTATCCTTATTTGAGGCTCAGACCTTGAGACTAGGTGGAGGTCACTGGCTTTATTAAAAACAACGGTTTTTAGAAGCGTTTGGATGTCACCAGAGAGATTACTCTCTGATGCTTTAGCTTGGGTATCCGAGCTTTGCGCTCTTAGTTGTTCGATTAGATCCATGTTTTACTCTATGATCTTTGGCACGGCAAAGAAATGACCTTCTCGTGAAGGGGCGTGCTTTAAAATTTCATCGACAACGTCACTTAAATGTGGCTCATCTTCTCTTAATGGAGTGCCACCTTTTATAGAGCTAACTACGGCCTCATCGCTGCTTAAATCAAGCTCGTTTAAAACATCGACAAAAGATACGATTTCACTTAATTGCTTCTTGATCTCTTCTCTTTTTTCATCATTAATTTGTAATGCTGAGAGTTTTTCTAGTTTATTTAAGAGAGTGTCGTCTATTTGCATTATTAAGCAACCTTTTAATTGATTTTGAGGCATTATATCACATTCAAGCTTTAATTTTGGGCTACTTTTAATTTAATTATGCTAAAATCTGCGAATTAAAATTTTTCAAAAGCAAGGAAAAACGTTGGCTATAAAAGAAGACTTAACCGAGATAAAAAAAGAGATCGACGCCCAGGAGCAGTTTCTTGAGAGTATGATCAAGGGAGAGCGTTTTTTTAGGAAATACAAAACTTTGCTGATCGTGCTATGCGTGGCAGCTATCGTCGCACTCATTGGATTTTACGCTAGTAAGGTTTTAAACGACAACAGAGTTGAGGAGGCAAATTTAGCCTATTCAAAGCTTATCTTAAATCCAAATGACGCAAGCGCTTTAAATGTTTTAAAGGAGAAAGAGCCAAGCTTATATGCACTTTTTTCACTTGGACAAATGCTCGATAAAAACGATACAAAAGGCATTAGCGAGCTTGCAAATTTAAAAGTAAATCCGATCGTAAAAGATATCATCCTTTCGCAAACTGGCGATGCAAATACTCAAATTTTAAGCGAATATAACGCACTTTTAAAAGGTTTTGAGCTTTTAAAACAAAATAAAATCAAAGAGGCAAATGTGGAATTTGACAAGATCGCACTTGACTCACAACTACAAACTTTAGTTAAAAATTTAAAACACTATCAGGGAATAAAATAATGAAAAAACTTACACTATTCTTGGCTTTTGCCTTGGCTTTAGTTCTAAGCGGATGCGGCACAAAAAGACAATATTTTGAGCCTGCGCAAACTTCTGGTGAGATATCTTTATCAAAAGATCTTCCTTCTTACATCAAATCAGCAAATGCAAATGGCGCAACGCTGGATAATGGCAACATCATCACGAAAAATGGGTTAAATAAAAGCGTTACCTTGCCTGAAAATTTCAACTTTTTAAACGAAAACAACGGCTTTGTCATCTCAGCTAGCATAAATGGCGATCTAAACGTGACTGATCCTAGCGGT
>JAHADO010000107.1 GCA_018375265.1 Campylobacter concisus
CTAAAGAGACACCCGGCATAGTTGCCGATTGGAAAAATAGTCGCCACGCTCACGTTGGCGTAAGTTGTATGGATTGCCACTCTGTAAATGCAGATAATCCTATGGCTTCAGTTAAGGTGCATCCAAAAGATTCTAACAACCATGTTTCAATGCTAGTTAGCCCAAAAACTTGTGCTAAGTGTCACGAAAATGAGGTTGAAGAATCTGTTAAGAGTGGTCACGCAAGAGGTGCTATGCAAATGTATGCTAACCCTGCGATGGTAAAACTAATGTATCACTATGAAGGTATGGATCATCCAGAATACAAAATGGCTCCAGACGCTACTGGTTGTACACAGTGCCACGGAACCGTCATCAAACTAGACGCTGATCACAAACCTACAAAAGAGACTTGGCCAAACTACGGTATAGGTAATGTTTATCCTGATGGTGGCGTAGGTAACTGTAAATCATGTCACAGCGCGCACACATTTAGCGTAGCTGAAGCTAGAAAACCAGCTGCTTGTGCATCTTGCCACCTTGGACCTGATCACCCAGATATTGAGATCTTTAACAACTCAATGCACGGACATATCTACAACAGCGAAGCTCATAAATGGAACTTTGATGCTGCTCCTGACACATGGGATGTACCAGATTTTAGAGCTCCAACTTGTGCAGCTTGCCACATGAGTGGTGTTGGTGAAACAACAACAACTCACAACGTTTCAAGAAGACTAAAATGGAACCTATGGGGCATCAGCAGTAAGCTAAGAACAGCTGGTGATGAACAAGCTGCTGTTGTTTACGAAAAAACTGGCAAACTAACCATAGGAACGCCACTTGCAGGTCATCCAAATGGACCAGAAGCAGCAAGAGCTGAGATGAAACTAGTTTGTAAAGCTTGCCACTCTACAACTCACACAGATAACTTCTTCATTATGGGTGATAAACAAGTAGAGCTTTATAACGTTTATAGCGCTGAAGCAACTAAGATGCTTGAAGAGTTGAAAGCTAAAAACCTACTACTAGAAGATGCTTGGTCAGATGAATTCCAAGATGTCTATTATCATATGTGGCACCATGAAGGTCGTCGTATGAGACAAGGCGCTCTAATGGGTGGCCCTGACTACTCACACTGGCATGGTGTATTCGAAGTTAAAAATGATATAAGAAAACTTCGCAAGATCTACAAAAAAAGAATGGAATCTGGTAAAGTAGAGTAATGCTTTTTAAGGTGGGAGTTTTTCCCACCTTTTTATTTTTAAATTCCAAAATTTTATCTTTTAGTTATTATCCTAAAGCAAATACCTTTTAACAATTATTTTTATAAATTTAAATTATAAAATCATACGGCTTAGCACTACAAATTGTTCTAAATAATTAATAAAATCTATAATGTAAATTTAAAAATATAAAATATAATCTTTGTTTTTAAGGAGATATTTTGGGACTTTTTCGGATCATTATCGGGGCATTTATCTTTAGTGTTCTTACAAATTTATACTCATACAAACGTTTTATCAAAAAGGTATCTTTTTTTACTCCACACCTTAAAAAAATTCGCATATTTTTCTATATTATTAGTGTGCTTGAGTTTGTATTTGTTCTTCAACTAAGATTTTCCTTTTTAAATATAGAGCTCTATCTGATAGCAGGAACGCTCATTGGTTTTTCTCTATTTTTATTTGCAATAAGCCTATTTTACGACATTTTTCGAAGCATATTTTCTAAGAGTAAATTTAACCCCACAAGGCGTAAATTTATAAAATTTTGCTTTGACGCAACCTTTGTCATCTTTGTGGCTGCTTGCTTTTTAAAAGGACTTTTTAACGCTCTTACTCCGCCAAAGATCAGACAGGTCGATATAAAGATCAAAAATTTACAAAACGACCTAAAGATCGCCATGATAACGGATGTGCATATCGGCGAGTTTTTGCAAAAGGACTTTGTTGCTGAGCTTGTAAAAGAGATAAATTTAGCTAGACCAGACCTAGTGGTGATAGTTGGCGACTTGGTTGATATGAGAGCTGAGCTTATCGGCGATTTTTTAGATCCATTAAAAAACCTTAAAAGTACCTATGGCACCTTTTATGTCCCTGGCAATCACGAATACTACCACGGAGTTGATGGGATATTAGAAAAAATTCGCGCTCTTGGCATTAGGATACTTGGCAATAAAAATGAAAAAATAGCTGGCATAAATTTAGCAGGGGTCTATGATCTAGCTGGCATAAGATTTAAAAATTTAGAGCCAAATTTAGACGAAGCGCTAGCAGGATGCGACCCAGATCTGCCGACTATCCTGCTTTCTCATCAGCCAAAATTTATAAAAACTATGCAAAAAGATGTCGATCTAGTCCTTTGTGGTCACACGCATGCTGGACAAATTTTTCCTTTTGGTATTTTAGTCCTGCTAGATCAAGGTTTTTTACATGGGCTTTATAAGATTAATGATAAAATGCAAGCTTATGTTAGTAGTGGCGCAGGATTTTGGGGGCCTCCAGTTAGGATCTTTGCTCCAAGCGAGATCGCGATATTAAATTTAAGTAAGGAATAAAATGAACAAGGACAATCTCTTCTCTCAAATTTTTGGTAAAGTTGCAAAATTAAATTTTTTCAAACCGCTTCAAGAGCTTATCAACTCCTTTTACGTAAAGCTATTTAAGATCGACATGAGCGAGTTTAAGCCATCAAATGAGTATAAAAATTTAAACGAACTTTTCACCAGAGAGCTCTTAAAGCCAAGAGAATTTGACGCAGCAGATGAGATATTTATAAGTCCGGTTGATGGCACTTGCCTTAGCTTTGGCACTACAAAAGAGCTAGAAGCTTTTAGCATAAAGGGCATGAGCTACGGCGTGAAGGAGCTTTTAGGGCAGGGCGAGCTTGAAGGCGAGTTTGACTTTGCGAACATCTATCTTAGCCCAAAAGACTACCACCACTATCATGCACCTTGCGACATTACGATAAAAAAAGCGGTCTATATCCCTGGTAAGCTTTACAGTGTGGCAGTAAAATGGCTTGGCAAGGTGGATAGCCTTTATACTAAAAACGAGCGTGTGGCGCTACTTTGTGAGATGAAAAATGGCAAAAAACTTTGGCTAGTTTTCGTGGGTGCGCTAAACGTTGGTAAGATGAAATTTTGCTTTGATGATCGCATCCAAACAAATGCGATGGCAAATTTTACGCAAATTTATGAGTATGAAAATTTACACATCAAAAAGGGCGAGCGTCTTGGAAATTTCGAGCTTGGCTCAACCATCGTCATACTTAGTGAAAAAGATGCGATCGAGTACAACCTCTTTGAAAACAAAGAGCTAAAATTTGCTGAAGCGATCGGCAGGATCAGAGAAATATAAATTTACAGCCAATTTTAAAACTTGGTTTGAACTTATTAAATAAACAAAAAGTATTTGGTATTTTTGCAAGATTATATTAAATTACTAAATACTTGTATCTTGATATTTTCGTTTTTTGTTCTTTACTAATGACGTTTTTCAACTATGTTTGTGTCTTTATTAAGAATATAGAATTAGCTCAAGCTTTATCCTCGTTTCAAAAATATAAAAGAGCGAGAGTTAAATTTCATTTACTAAAATTAATAAAAAGAGAAAATATTTCCTAATTAAAACTAGTGTAAGTCAAAAAAATATCTTTACAGAAAATTCCGTAAAATGATTTGTTGTCAATTTCAGGTCAATATGTACATTAATTTTTGTTTTATATAAATGACATAAAATCAAGATTTTGTTATTTGAATTTATTTTCATTATCCGTTTTATTTCTATTTATGTGATTTTTTGTAGGCAAATAGTAAGTATGAAATTAATGTCTTTATTTAGTCTTAAATTTTATATTTAGCATTTTATTTATATGTTTACTAAACTCTGTTTGTTTTGATATATTATCAATTGGCTGTGAATTTATTTGCTCGTATTCATCGATAATTTTTTTCAATGTAAGTATGGATTTTTTTACAGCATCTGTATCTATGTTTTCTACAATTTTTTCATCACCTAGATCTTTTGCTAAAGGGGTCCCTTTCTCAGTAATTTCACTAATTAACACTCTTGAAATATGAAATTTAAAAAGTTTTATGATTTTTCCAAGTTTACTATCTTCTATAAATTCTTTTTCAGATGATAATTTTTTTAATTCTTTATCAACTTTCAAAAAAATTAGTACAGCATTTAAATATACTTGAAAATCACAATCCCCTCTAAATAAGCTATTGTAGTCCTCATCTGTTTTTATTAATATAGTTGGATTTGATCTAGCCCTTGATGGGTTTTTTTCAGGCAAAACTAAAGATACTATACACTGTGATAGCAAATTTATTGATATTATTTTATTTCTAGGTTTTCCTAGATTTCTATAATAATTTTTTCTCCTATCATAATAATATCCTTTACTCAAAAAATATTGTTCTATATCTCTTTGAGTGGTATCAGTTGCTCTTAATACTCCAGATGGAATTGGATTTTGAGAATTTGTAGCCCTTATAATCCTATCGATGACATCTTTTTGATCGCATATAATTATTTTAACAAATAAACTTCTAGCATCTTCAAATTCATCAGTTTTAATGTTTTTAAGAGTATTATAAATTGAGTATGAAGTTTGCAGTCCATTGACGATCTGTACATTTTTTAATGACAATTTCTTCCCTATTTGTGTACTATCTTTTCCTGCAATTATTGTTATTCCATTATTAAGCCACCAAAAGTCGGTATTATTATCATTTGTAATAGTATCTTCAATTTCTTTATTGACTGTTGTTTTATTTTGATAATCTCTCACGTTACTATCAAAAATATGTTTTTGAAGGTTTCCATTTTCCACTATGAAATTATAATAATTTTTTAAGCTAACTAAGGCAATATATCCTATGTTATTATCTCCGAATTCAAGTGTGAGTGGTGAATCTTTTAACACTAAATCTATTGAATATTCTGGCTTTCTATAGCTTAAATTTTTTAATTCTTCTCCGCCAATAAAATCATATTCTACACCTAATTTGCTTATTCCAAATTTTTTAATAAGATTTTTTAAATTATCTACTTTGCTCCAATATGACTTATTATCTTTTATATCTTCATAGTTTGCTTTGGATACATGATTGATAATAAACTTAATCGTTAAGGCATACGTAGCAGTTTTAAGTATGATCTCTCTTAGTAAGACAATTTTATTTTTAAGATCATAATGCTAGCCATTTAAATTTTTGTTATCAAAATTCATTATATCATTAAATGCATTATTAAATTTCAAGAC
>JAHADO010000108.1 GCA_018375265.1 Campylobacter concisus
CTTTTTACGCCTTTTATCTTGATAAATTTCTTTAGATTATTATCATCGCTTAGCCACTCTTTTAGATAAATTCTAAAGGCCAAGATGCCGTTATCAAGGCTTGTCGGATAAATTTTAGCTATCTCAAAGCTTTTTGCCTCAGCGTTTATGCTTGCGCTCTCATCGCTTGCTTGCTCACTAAATTTTATCGCGCCATCGCCTGCAAGTTTAGCGCCAAATTTACTCTCAAAATTTTCTCCAAACTCAAAAGTAGGCTCGCTTATATTTTTATCAAGATCAAGCTCAAAGCTGTTTTGAGAGAGCTGAAGGGCGTTAAAACTAGCACCTTTTACAGCTATTTTTTTCACAAGCTCGTCACTAATTTCGTCATTAAATTTAAGGATAAATTTGCTATCAGAGAGCTTTTCTATCTTCTCAAGCGCAAATTCTTTCGTCTCAAAGCTAGCGCTGCTGCCATTTTCTAGCTTACAACTATACTCTACGCCTGCGTGCATATCTTTTGTAAAGAGCGTAAGACTTTGAGCGTTAAATTTCACCGTGCCACTTAGCGCTGGCTGGCATGAGATGAGCTTTTTCTCGCTTAGCGTGCCTATGAGATTTTTGCTAACATCATCTTCTAGTCCAAATTCCACGCTTAAAGGCGACTTCACCTCGGCGGTGCCATTTAGACTTAAAGCATATAAATTTACTGCTCCAAAGAGTGCTAGAAGTAGCGCTTTTTGCTGCATTTTATCTCCTTAGTTTTATTGTTATTTCACTTTGATTTGAGTTTTGATCAAGGCATTTTAAAGTGTGCTCGCCAAGAGTTAGATCTAGCCTTTTTTCGCTTGCATTTTCTATCTTAGAAAAGTTCAAATCATCCACTTTTAGGTAAATTTCATCACCTAAAAACGCGTAGCATTTTAGCATAATTTGTGTTACATTTTCATCTGTCACGATCTCTTCGCCATCATATGGATAGGCAAAAACTGGCTTTTTATCTTTAAAAACTGAAGCACAAGGGCTATTTTTAACCTCGTCTTTGTCTAAAAAGCCATTTTTTATCAAAAACTCAAGCTCCTCGCCTCTTAAACTCTCGCACTTATCTTGCAGTTTAACTCCAACTATCCTATCATCAAGCGCCGTTTTTTTGCATGTTTCATAGCTAAAAGCATCAAGGCAGGTTGGCACTTTTTCGATGCCATCTGGCTCGCTCATAAAGCTTAAATTTCTTTTTTGAGCGATGAGCTTAAACATATCAAAAACGATCTTTGAAACGTCATTTAGCCCAGTTAGTTTGTCAGTTTTTTCGGCGTTAAAGTTACCCACCCAGACGGCTATTGTGTAGTCCTCATCAACTCCAATGGCGTAAAGATCGCGTGAGTTTGCACTTGTGCCTGTTTTAAAGGCGATCTTTGGTGTGTTTTGCGCGTATTGCCAAGCATTTTTTAGATACGACCTTGAGGCTTCGCTCATCATTTTAGCAGTTAGATAGGCGCTTTGAGGAGAGATGAGGGTTATGTTTTTATCTTCATTTTTGTAGTTTTTGCCCGCAAACTCAAGCGGCATAAAAACCCCGCCATTTGCGTATATCGTATAAAGATGTGCAAGATCAATCAGGCTCATCTCAGCGCTGCCTAAAACTATCGAAGAGCCGTAAAACTCCTTGTTTTCATCAACTAAATTTACCTTTTCAAGCAGCTCATAAAGTGAGTTGTCTTTTAGCTTTAAGTCTAAATTTATAACTGGGATATTGAGGCTAAAATTTAGAGCGTCCTTTGCGCTTACAAGCCCTAAAAAGTCATTACTAAAGTTCTTTGGCACATATTCATTTAGATAAATCTGCGTATCAATTAGCTGCGAGCTTGGCGTGATAAGCCCGCTATCAAGCGCAAGCGAGTAGATAAAAGGCTTTAGCGTGCTGCCGGTGTTTCGCTTCATATTTAGGGCTGAGTTTTTGCCGTCGCGTGCGTGCTCATCATGCGAGCCGATAAAGGCAACAACGCTCATTTTTTTATTATCGATGACCACGGCTGCGGCGTTGTTTGCGTTTTTAGCCTTTAGTGAAAACATCGCATCTTTTAAAATTTTAAGCATATCTTTTTGCAAATTTAGATCCAAACTCGCCTTTGAAATTTGGTTTTTAAAAGCGACATTTGCGTAATCACCTGCATTTACGACAGCTCTTATCCTTACATTTTTAAATGGCTCAGCTTGCGCTCTTTTAAACGCACTTAGATCGATTAAATTTGTCTTATAAAGCATCTTTATGACCCTGTTTTTTAGGGCGTTTATGTTTGAAACTCTATCAAGTCTATTTCTATTTGGATTTTTTGGTATTGTGCTTAAAAGTGCAGCCTGAGCGTAGCTAAGCTCATTTAGCTCCTTGCCAAAGTAAAAGAAGCTAGCCGCCTTTGCGCCCTCGATATTGCCACCATAAGGGGCTAAATTTAGGTATAAATTTAAAATTTCATCCTTGCTAAAGTGAAGTTCAAGCTGAAATGCTCTAAAAATTTCTCTTATCTTATTTTTATAGCTCCTATCACTTGGCTCAAGCATCCTAGCTACTTGCATCGTGATAGTGCTAGCGCCTATGCGGTTGTCGCTTCTTAGGTTGTGGAAAAATGCTCTAAAAATGGAGGCAAAATTTACACCAAAATGGTAGTAAAAGTATCTATCTTCAAAGAGAACGACGCATTGTTTTAGCGCGTTTGGGAAGCTTTGCTCGTGAAATCTCCAAATTCCGTCGCTACTAAGCTTCATATTTATGATCTCGCCATTTTTATCAAGCAAAATTTTGGCTTCGTCTTTTTTAAGCGCATCTAAATTTAGTGGATAAATTTGATCAAGTATCAAAAAAATAGCGACCATTAGAGCCAAAAATAGGGCAGGGAATTTTAAAAATTTAAACTTTTTCATCCGCGTGATTATAGCTGTTAAAGTTTAAGTAGCTATAATTAGGCCTTTTTAAAAAAGAGGAAACAATGCCCTTATCTAGGTTAAACAAAGAACAATACACCGCCGCAACTGCGCCATTTGGACACAATCTCATCATCGCTTCAGCTGGCACTGGCAAGACTAGCACGATTGTCGCTCGCATCGCTCATCTTTTAAATTTAGGCGTAAAGCCTGAGATAATTTTGCTTCTAACATTTACCAACAAAGCAGCCAGCGAGATGATAGAGCGCTTAAATAGGTATTTTGACAAACAAATCACCTCTAAAATCACCGCAGGCACTTTCCACTCGGTATCATTTTCGCTTTTAAAAAGCCTTGATAAAGGCGTCACGCTAAAGCAGCCAAGCGAGCTAAAGACGCTTTTAAAAAGTCTTGTTGAGAGGCGCAAATTTTACCATTTAAGCGACGTCAAACCTTACGGCGGAGCCTATCTATACGACCTTTACTCGCTCTTTCAAAACAGCGAACAAGGCACAACTTTTGGCAAATGGATAAGCGATAAGAGCGAAGAGCAGGGCGTTTATGCTGAAATTTATGAAGATGTTTTAGAGGAGTTTGAGGCTGAAAAGGCTAAATTTGCCTATGCTGATTTTAACGACCTTCTTATCAAAATGCGCGACGAGCTAAAAAATGGGGCAAATTTAGCTTATGATGAAATTTTGATCGACGAGTATCAAGATACAAACACCCTTCAAGGCAGCCTAATAGACGCATTTAAGACAAAGAGCCTCTTTTGCGTGGGCGATTTTGACCAGAGCATTTACGCATTTAACGGCGCAAATATCGAGATCATAGGCTCATTTAAAGATCGCTTTCCAAACGCAAATATCTACGCTTTAAATGTAAATTACCGCTCAAGCTCAAGCATACTTGCCCTTGCAAACAAGGTCATAAACAACAACCCAAGGCTTTATGAAAAGCACCTCACAGTTAGCCGCGAGGGAAATTTCAAGCCTCCAAGACTGCTTGTCTATAACGAGCTTTTTGATCAGTATCAAAATATCGCTGATATCATCTCATTTTCGCCATTTAATAGAGAAAATATCGCCATAATTTTTAGAAATAACTCATCAGCTGACGGCATCGAGGTCGCGCTAAAAGAGCGAGGCATCGGCTCAAAGCGAAAGGGTGGGGTGAGCTTTTTTGAGAGCCGCGAGATCAAGGCACTCATCGACATCATGGGAATTTATGTCAATCCAAAAGATATAATGGCATTTATCCACATCTGCGAATACGCAAAGGGCGTTGGCAGCGCAGTTAGCAAAGAAATTTTTGACGCACTACTTAAGCTTGGACATGGAAATTTGATAAAAGGGATAGTTGAGCCAGATGAGAGCGTAAATATCTCATCAAACAAAAGGCGAAACTACCAGCTAGGACTTTTTGACGACCTTGACGAATTTGCCGAGGTTTCAAGGTTTTCTAAGCTTGGCTTTAGCGATAAATTTCTAGGTCACTCTGTGCTAAAACTACAAAAGCTAAGCGAGAGTGGGGCGCAGTTTTTATATGAAATTTACAACTTTTTAAGAGGCATGAGAAATATCTCAAAGCCAGCCACGATGATAAATGAGATAAAAACTAGCAAAATTTACTCACTAATCGTCGAAAACATCAGCACAAAAAGGGCAACTCTAAAAAATGGCAACGTCGATCTGGCGCTCAAAGAAGAGATCAAAGAGCGCATAATGGCAAAAAGCGTGGTGCTAAGCGAGCTAGCTAAAAAATATCAAGATATCAGTAAATTTTATAACTTCTTAGCCCTTGGAAGCAACGAGATGAGCGAAGGGCAGGGCGTTAGCTTGCTTAGCGTGCATGCGAGCAAGGGGCTTGAGTTTGACCAAGTTTTCATCGTCGATCTCGCGCAAAATCGCTTTCCAAATTTAAAGCTAATGAGCATGGGCGGCAGCTTAGAAGAGGAGAGGCGGCTCTTTTACGTAGCAGTAACAAGGGCTAAAGACGAGCTATATCTTAGCTATGCAAAATACGACAAGATAAAGAAGGTGAATTATCAGCCAAGTAGGTTTTTGATAGAGGCTGGCATGGCAAAAGAGGAAGCTTAAAGAGTATTTACTCTTGTGAAGTAGAATTTACCAATTTTTTACAAAGAGAAGCGATGAAAAAAACTAAAATTTTAATAATCCTGCTTATTTTAGGCGTCGGTGGATACTTCGTCTATGATAAATTTTTCAAGGCAAAAGAAGAAGAGGTGGAGTTTATCACCAAAAAGGCAAAGAAGGGCTCATTCAGCAAAAAAGTCGATGCGACTGGAGAAATTTTCGCTACCGAGCTAATCGACGTGGGAGCTCAGGTGA
>JAHADO010000109.1 GCA_018375265.1 Campylobacter concisus
CAAAACTTTAAATTTCTAAAAAGCTATTTTGCAAATTTTAAACTTTCACTCACTCGCAAGAATTGACTACTAAAATTTGGCTTCGCTTACAGCTTAGCTCAAATTTTAGAGCCGAAATTACTCGTTCATGAAATTTTAAAATTTGCTCGCTAACTGCCACGAAAAATTATAAAACCACCATAAATTTTATATAATCCCTCTTTTACAAAGGCGTAGCGACTTTATAAAAAGGAGACAAATGAGCCAGAAAAGTCTAGTTTCAAATTTTACTTCAGCTGATGATGAGGTGCTTGCTTTTTTGTCAAATTTGGGTCAAAAATGGCACAAAAGCGATGGTGTAGCAAAATTTATAGAGCGAAATTTTACCTTTGTCGGTTCAAAACCGCTTTTGCAAAATTTAAAAGATTATAAAACGGCTGATTATAAAAATTTTACTGATATTAAAAATTTTCTAAGCTCACTCACAAGCATTCAAGGCAAAATTTTAAGCAGCGAGATAGGCTACGTTGGTGATGGTCTAACAAGCCTAGAGCTTAAATTTGCACCTGAATACTTTTACGATTTTTTAAAATTTATGGTTGAAAATGTCCCGCAACATCACTATTTTTGCAGCCCAAAAGAGGGCTGGATATTACTCATTGCGATGGAGGGATACGTAGAATTTGGCATTTTAGATAAACAAACTTTTTGAATAAATTTACACGCAAATTTAAAAATAAATTCCGTCCATAAAAGTCCTAAAATTTAGCAAAAAAGTCAAATTTACACGCAAGTATCGCCTTTTGCTAGCAAAATTTAATCATTTTTTTTATATAATCCAAATTTTTCACAAAGGTAGATAATATGGATAGAAAATCGTGGAGTTCAAGACTTACATACATTTTAGCTGTTGCAGGGGCTACGGTCGGCTTTGGCGCGACGTGGCGGTTTCCTTACTTGGTCGGTCAAAACGGCGGTGGGGCCTATGTTTTGGTATTTTGCATAGCGATGATAGTCATTGGTATTCCTATGATTTTGGTTGAAAACGCCATTGGCAGGCGCCTAAAGTGCAACGCCGTTGATGCATTTGGTGGCACAGTAAATGGCAAAAAGATCAGCAAAAAGTGGCAGATAGTGGGCTGGATGGGGCTTGTTGGCGCATTTGGCATCATGGCTTATTATATGGTTATCGGCGGCTGGGTCTTAAACTATATCGCTCAAATTTCATTTGGCTTGCTTGATCTCTCGCACATCGTGAGCTTTGAGCAAACGAGCGCATTTTACGAGCAAAATATCGTAAGCAACCCGCTAGCCATCAGCTTTGCGACCCTTGTTTTTGTTTTGGTTAATTACGCTATCTTGGTGCAAGGCGCAGTTGGCGGCATCGAGCGCTCAGCAAAATACCTAATGCCGCTTCTTTTTATCTTGATGCTAGTAATGATCGCTAAAAACATCACGCTTGGGGGTGCGATGGAGGGTGTGAAATTTTACTTAACGCCTGATTTTTCAAAGATAAGCTTAAAGCTTTTTGTTGAGGTTTTGGGACAGGTTTTCTTTGCGCTTTCGCTTGGATTTGGCGTGATGATAACGCTCTCAAGTTTTGTTAAAAAAGATGAAGGCTTAGTTAAAATTTCTATCATCACAGGTATCTTAAACACCGTCATAGCCGTGCTTGCTGGCTTTATGATATTCCCGTCACTCTTTAGCTACGGCGTCTCGCCAGATAGCGGTCCTAGCCTAGTTTTCAAGTCGCTTCCGATCGTCTTTTCGCACATGCCGTTTGGCGGATTTTTCGCGGTGGCGTTTTTCGCACTTCTTATGATCGCTGCGCTTACGACGTCGCTGCCGATATATGAAGTGATCATTACCACGCTGCAAGAGAAATTTAAGATAAAACGCAAAAAAGCGATATTTTTAGTGCTTAGCGTCATTTTCGTGCTAGGAAATTTACCATCGCTAATGGCTACAAATTTACTAAGCCACGTCACAGTTTTTGGTAAAAATATCTTTGACGCATACGACGCGATAAGTGCGACGATATTTTTCGTGCTGACCTCGCTTGGATGTGCGATATTTGTAGGCTGGGTGCTAAAAGATGACGCAAAAAAGGAAATTTTACAAGGCAGCCAGAAGCACGCAAAGCTTATAAATATTTGGTTTTTCTATATCAAATTTATCGTGCCTTTCATCATCTTGGTGCTATTTGTAAGCAGTTTTTACGACAACTTTTTAAAGTAAAAATATGCGAGAGCTTGTAAATTTTGATAGCGGCGAGCGTTTAGGGCTTAGCGTAGAGGATAAAGCTTTAGTGAGCGTTAGCTTAAAATGTGGCAAAACAAAGCAGACCAAAAAAGAATTTGCAAGCGAGCAAGATGCCAAAAAAGCCTGCGCAAAAAAAGAGTGGGAGAGCCTAAAAAAGGGCTTTATCCTGCAAGATAGCGAGGCAAAAGCAGGCGCGGCGAGCTTACACGTTTATATCGGCGGCGGATACACCGGTGCGCTTTCGTTTGCCAGCGTAAGAGATGAAATTTACGTTTATAAAAGCGGCGGTCAAAAGGATGGCGGCAAGCCTAGTGATATTTTACTTAAGCTTGATCGAAGTGGTGCTATAAAAGAGCAGATCGCCTTGCCAAAGCCGCTTGCGTGGGACGCCCAGTGCGTAGGTGAAAATTTACTCTTAGACCTTGATCATGAAATTTACATTTTTGAGCCAAAAGAGGCTAAATTTCGCCAAATTTCAGTCGAGCAAAATCTCAAGCGAAATAACGAGATAGCAAGCTTTATCTGTGCTTCAAATAATGTGGCTATTTTTGGTATGTTTGGGCAAATTTTTGCCTTTAGAGATGGCGAAATTTCAAAGATCGGAGAGTATAAATGCATCGAAAAAAGCTACGCACCTATACTTTGTGCAACTCTTAGTGCGGATGCTAGCATGCTTGCGCTTTGCACCAAAGAGAACGAAGTGCAAATTTTAAACGCAAAAAATGGCGAAATTTTAAGTGAAGCAAGAGCTGAATTTGGAGCGCTTGATAAAATTTGCTTTTTAGACGATGAGACACTTTTAGTTAGAAAGCATCTTGAAAACAAGCTATTTTGCCTTGATATAAAGAGCGCAAAAGTGACAAAGCAGCCTTGGATAAAGGACGAGTATCTAAGAGCGAGCGAGTTTTGCATTGACGCTGTAGCTGGCAAGCTTGTGGTGATAGATCAAAGCAGAGCCTATGCCACAAATCTACAAAGTGGCGATGTGATGGCGGAATTTACGCTAGATCATGTCGTAAAGAGCTGTGAGGCTAAATTTGTAGATGGCAAGCTCGCAGTTAGAACGGACTATGGCTGCTTTAGTCTTTATGAAATTTAAGGGAGAATATGTTTTATACACTTTTATTTATCTATATTTTTTATGTGATTATTAAGCTTTTTTTGGCGAATTTACAGATCAGCTTTGTAAGAACTGAAGCTAAAAAAGAGCCTGTTGTGCTTGAGGCGAGCGAGTACAAAAACGCCGCAGTTGCCGCCGTGACAAATCAAAAATTTGAAATTTTTAGCCTTATCTATCACGCCGTTATCTTCTTTGCGTGGATCAGCTTTGGGCTAAAAATGCTCTCAGACGCTTGCTTGAAAGATGGCACTACGTTTGAAAATATCCTCTTTGTGATGAGCTTTTTGCTGATCTCGTCGCTTCTTGATCTGCCGCTAAGTATCTATGAAAGCTTTGTCAAAGATAAAAAACTTGGCTTTTCAAACATGAGCGCAAAGATATTTTTGGTTGATACTATAAAATCGCTAGCTCTTATGCTAGTTTTTGGCTCGGCCTTCGTCTGGCTCGTGCTTTTATGTATAAATTTTCTTGGCGATTTTTGGTGGTTTTGGGCGTTTTTGCTAAGTTTTGGCATCGCTTTAATTATAAATTTGATATATCCAACTCTCATCGCGCCTATTTTTAACAAGATGTCGCCGCTTGAAGATGGCGAGCTAAAGGGCAAGATAGAGGGTCTGCTCGCAAAATGCGGCTTTAAAAGTAGCGGTGTCTTTACGATAGACGCTAGCAAGCGAGACAACCGCTTAAACGCCTATTTTGGCGGGCTTGGAGCGACAAAGCGAGTGGTGCTTTTTGACACGCTCATAAAAAAGCTAAGCACCGAAGAGATCGTGGCGGTTTTGGGGCATGAGCTTGGGCACTTTAAACATAAAGACATCCTAAAAATGATAGCGCTAAGTGCCATTATGCTATTTTGTCTATTTTTCATCTTTGGAAACGTTGGCGTAAGCGCATACGAGGCGATAGGACTAGGGCAAAATGGCGCTAGTATCATCATCTTTTTGGTGCTTTTCTCGCCTATTTTTAGCTTTCTTTTCTCGCCGATCATCTCGCACTTTAGCCGTAAAAATGAATTTGGCGCAGATAGGTTTTCAAAAGAAATTTCAAACAAAACTGACATGATAAACGCCCTAACCAAGCTTGGCAGCGAAAACAAAGCATTTCCGAAGTCGCACTGGCTTTACTCATTTGTCTATCACTCGCACCCAAGCCTTTTTGAGCGGATAAATGAGCTAGAAAATGAGAGTTGAAGAGGCTCTAAAAGAGGCAAATTTAAGGCTAAAGCCACTTTGTGATAACCCAAGCAGGGTGGCTAAAATTTTGCTCATGAGCTACCTTAATGTGAGCATCGAGTGGATATTTTTAAATCAAAAGAGCGAATTTGATGGGGTCGGCTACTTTGCCCTTGTAAAGCGCTTTGAAGACTACGAGCCACTTGAGTACATTACCGGCAAGGCTGGCTTTTATGGGCTGGAGTTTGAGGTAGAAAGTGGCGTTTTGATACCGCGCCCTGAGACTGAAATTTTAGTCGATAAAGTGCTTGAGATTGCAAGCAGCTATAAAGCGCCAAAGATCGCTGAGATCGGCACTGGAAGTGGGATAATAAGTGTCATGCTTGCCCTTAAAACAAACGCTAAAATAGTAGCCACCGATATAAATGAAAAGGCTCTAAATTTGGCTAAAAAAAATGCGCTTAAATTTAATGTAAGCGAGAAGATCGATTTTGTAAAGTGCTCTTATATCGATGAAATTTCAGGCGATATCGACATCTTGGTCTCAAACCCACCATATATAGCGCGAGGCTATAAACTTGATAAATTTGTCATAAACGAGCCGCATGAGGCGCTATTTGGTGGCGAGGTCGGAGATGAAATTTTAAAAAACATCATCCTTATCGCTAGAAACCGCGGCATAAAAAATATCGCCTGCGAG